>CAXNND010000010.1:0-12909 GCA_964203105.1 Desulfamplus sp. | reverse complement strand
CCCTAAGCCCCCTAAGCTTAATCCCGCCATTAAGTTCGTTTGAATTAGTTGATTTATAATTTATTTGTAACCATGTTCTACAGGAGAATGTTAAATGTCCCAGAAAAATGTATATTTCGATATTCTTACTCCAGTAAATTTCATAAGTCGTTCAGCATCTGTTTATGATGACAAGACTGCTATTATATATGGAGATAAACGCTACAGTTACACAGAATTTTACAAACGGGTGAACCGTCTTGCCAGTGCCCTCAAAAAAATCGGTGTTGGAAAAGGTGACAAGGTGGCTTTTATCTGTCCCAACATACCCCCAATGCTTGAAGCACACTATGCTGTTCCAATGATCGGAGCAGCTCTGGTCAGCATCAATATTCGCCTCTCCTCAGGTGAAATTGCCTACATTCTTGACCATTCCGATGCCAAGGCAGCTTTTGTTGACAATGAATTTGCAGGGGTGGTCACCCCTGTTGTTGATGAGATTCCCAAGGTCAAGACCTTTGTAAATATCTGCGATATCAGCAATGATAAGCCTCTCAAAGGTATGGAATACGAGGAGTTTTTGGCAACTGGTTCGGATGCTCCTATGGTTCCTGATATTGATGATGAATATCAGGTTATGACCATAAACTATACAAGTGGAACAACCGGACGCCCAAAAGGGGTTATGTATCATCACAGGGGAGCCTATTTGAACGCACTTGGTGAACAGCTTGAATTTGGAGTAAATTCACATTCTGTATATCTCTGGACACTCCCCATGTTCCATTGCAATGGATGGTGTTTTACATGGGGTATTACTGCCATGGGTGCAACTCATGTCTGCCTGAGAAAAGTGGTTCCTGAAGAGATATATCGCACTGTCGAAACAGAGGGGATAACACATCTTTGTGCTGCCCCCACGATTCTTATCGGAATGTCTGCCTATGCCACAGCAAACAATATAAAGCTCAAAAAACGTCTTGAAATCATGACAGCCGGGGCACCTCCTGCCCCTACTGTCATACAGAATATGGAAAATGTAGGTGCAAATATCACCCAGACATACGGATTAACCGAGGTATTTGGTCCGCACAGTGTTTGTCAATGGCAGACAAAGTGGGATGAGCTACCCCTTGAAGAGCGGGCAAAAATCAAGGCTCGTCAGGGAGTTCCCTATATTGTGGCTATGCACATGGATGTGGTCAATTCTGAGACTATGGAGCCAGTGCCACGCAATGGTGAGGTGATCGGTGAAATTGTCATGCGCGGTAACAATGTAATGCTTGGCTACTATAAAGACCCTGAAGCTACAGATGCTGCATTCAGAGGTGGTTGGTTCCACAGCGGCGATTTAGCTGTAATTCACTCCAATAATTACGCTCAGATAATGGATCGTCAGAAAGATATAATTATCAGCGGTGGAGAGAATATTTCTACTGTAGAGGTTGAAAATGTTATATATCGCCATCCTGATGTAATGGAAGTCGCTGTCGTATCTGTTCCTGATGAAAAATGGGGTGAAGTGCCAAAAGCATTTGTTGTGCCTAAACCAGGTACAAACCCGACTGCCGAGGATATTATAAATTTCTGCAAGGATAATTTGGCTCGCTTCAAGGCACCAAAGATTGTTGAATTTGGTGAGCTACCAAAAACAGCAACAGGCAAAATCCAGAAGTTCAAATTAAGAGACAAGGAGTGGGCAGGGAGAAAACGGAGAGTTAATTAAATAACTACCATCCCTTGCTAAACATTAACAGCAAATCACCTCATCTCTTTTAACCTGCTTGCTAAACATCCCCCACTCTCCTTTTAGACGAGTGGGGGATTTGATCATATCAATCAGCTTCAGCCTCATAATTCATTATCCAATCTTTCGGTATTTATCAAGCCACTGGGTTCTGAAATCCTTATACCTGCCCTGTTCAATGGCATCACGTATATCTTTAATCAAATCCTGATAAAATGTAAGATTATGGATTGTTGCCAAAGTTTCTGCCAATGGATCGCGGGTGAAAAACAGGTAACGAAGCACCATCTGGGAGTATGTCCGGCAGGTGTAGCAGTTACAGTGGGTATCAACGGGATACTTCTCTTTTCTTGATGCCTTGTCCATTATCCTTAATTTACCTATTCGGGTAAATAGCGTTCCCTGACGGGCATAACGTGTAGGAATAACGCAGTCAAACATATCAATTCCACTGCTGACCGCCTCCAAAATATCTTCCGGTAGCCCAACTCCCATAAGGTAACGTGGTTTATCAAATGGCAGAAACGGAGTGGTATTTTTGGTGACATTTTTCATAAGATCATACCCCTCTCCAACGCTGACCCCACCAATGGCAAAGCCATCAAACGGTATTGCTGTTATCTCCTCAGCACTTTTGCGGCGAAGATCAGGATATATACCACCCTGAACAATACCAAAAAGAAACTGATGAGGTTGCAGTTCAAACTCCCTGCACCTTTTTGCCCAAGCTGTGGTTCTGACTGATGACTGAGCCACATATTCCCGTGTAGCCGGATACTCCACGCACTCATCAAAAGCCATCACAATATCAGCTCCAAGGTCACGCTGAATCTCCATTGAACGTTCGGGGTTCAGGAATATCCTTTCCCGTTTTTTCTTCTCGTCACTCTTTTCCCTATCTTTATAGGAGAACCAAACTCCCTCATCTGTGATCTCCTTGTCAGGCAGGGAAAATACCTGAAATCCACCAGAGTCCGTCAGAATAGTTTTATTCCACCCCATAAAACGGTGTAAACCTCCCATACGTTTAACTGTTGCAAGCCGCTCTTCCAGACCTAAATGGTAGGTGTTAGCCAAAAGAACCTCTGCACCTGACTCCTCAACATCCCTTGGCAGAGTTGACCGGACAAAGCCGGCTGTCCCAACAGGCATGAATGCAGGAGTCTGGACTGTTCCATGTTCAGTGGTAAAGCTGCCCCGTCTTGCACCTGTGGGGTCTGTGTCATGAAGCTGAAATTGAATATCTTTGAGGCTCATCTGTGGTTTTTCCTTATTGGTTTTCTTTTAACGCGTAGGCTGATCAACATGAGGTTGGATAACGCTTGAATTGGTTCATAGGGGGCAGTTTTAACATCTTTAGACAAAAAGAGAGAGAATATCCCTTCTGGCATCAGCGTGCTGGATGGTTACATGGACAAGATCACCAGGTTTTAGGCTCAGACCACCAGCAGGAATTCTCCACTCCAACATGTAGTCCTTGAGAAGCACAGTATAAAAATCTCTCCGGCAATCAAGAACTATAGCCTCCTCTTTAGAGCCTTTCATTCGTTCAAGATATCTGAAGAGCCAGTATTTGCGTCTCAAAGACTGAATTTTTCCGGTATTGCTTACAGGTATCTCAATTGTCTGGAGAATCTGGTCAAGTTCATCCCTGGAATAGGGTCTGTCATATCCAAGAATACCGCGTATTTGGCGTTGTGTGAGAAGATCATAATATCTTCTGATTGGGGATGTTGCGGTAAGATAGGCACTAACACCAAGTCCTGAGTGGTTTTCAGGTTTTGTACCTATAATTGCCCTGTTGAGCTGTTTTCGCTGCATACAGTTTAGAAATAGTGAAGTCTCAATTCCCTGAAAGAGTCGCTGTTTTGGATCTGGCTGAGAGCGAAATATTGCCGGCATATTATGCTTTACCAAAAATTCAGCCATCAGGGTATTGGCAAGAATCATAAACTCAGAAATAAACATTCTGGCTGGATTTTCCCTGTCTATCCTTGATAGACCAATCTCACCATCCTCCTCAATCCAGATATTGATTTCAGGAAGTGTAATCTGGACAGCTCCTGCCTTGAGCCGTTTATCCCGTAAAACTGTTGCCAGTTTATGAAGGGTCGTTATCGGGTCATCTTCCCCGTTCATAATATTTGCTTCTGTATAGGTCAGTTGATGATGAACCTGTATGATACTTGCTACAATTTCATAATCAATGATCTCAAAGAAGCGATTCAGACGGACAAGCGTACTGATGCCTGGTCTTGGCTCATCTTCTTTAAGACTGCAAAGACCTTCCGAAAGATTTGGAGGAAGCATTGGGATTTTATCATCAGGCATGTAGATGGAACTTCCCCTTGTGCGGGCATGTCTGTCGATTGGATCACCATCTTTTATATAAAAACCAACATCAATTATATGGATACCAAGCAGATAACCGTCTTCCTGTTTCTGAAGGCTTATGGCATCATCATAATCCAGTGTTGACTGACCATCTATTGTTATGATGGGAATATGACGCAGATCTCTACGTTTTGGGTCATTGAGAAAATTTTCATGGTTTAGAATAAGGTGCATTGATTGCTGATGGACAGATTCAGGAAATGAGACGGGAATATCAAATTTTATAAGGTCTAAATTTTCATCTTGATGCCAGATTCCGGCTTTGACCAGGTGGTTGAAAATTTGCTGTGTTGAGTCAGTTCCGTTTTTTGCCATTATGGTACGGGCATCTGCTGCGAAGAGGCTCTCCTTTTCATGGATATAGTAGTCTTGCAAAATGGTCTTTATCTGAGGATCAGGATCTGATACTATAATACCTTTTTCAATATCTTTAAGCCATGCCGCACCCTGCTCAATCAATCGCTCCTTTTTTTCAGCATCCTCTATCTGTCTGAGTCTCATCTCAATCTGGGAAGGGGGGTAAGGGGTAAAGTTGTCCTGGCTAAATTTGAAATAGAGTTTATCATTGAAAAATGCGCGTATGACTGCTGCCTCGTGATCAGGTGTTACTGGAGGATCAAAACAGAATGATGTCATTGTTTGAAGGTCAATCGGATCATCCTCTTCGTGTAGAATATCCCATAACTCTTTGATATTTATGTTTTTTGCCATCTCATGTCTTAATGTGGCACTCTGCTTGAGACTTCTTACAATAGAGTCTCTTGTTGCAGTAATATCAATTACCTCGCCGGAAATATGGGTAGCCCTTCCGGTTGTGAGATTGACTTCCCTGTTATGTTCAGTAAGAAGCCTTAGTCGCTGATTTTTTATCTGCAACACAACAGCACATATAACTTTTTGCTGATCAATATATTCTACAATATTTCCTGTATTCATAGGAAAATACAATATCAGTATGTATGGATAAAGTCAATCAGCTTAAAAGCCATTACCCTTGAAAAAAAGAGTAACATGAGGTAAAATGGTCAAATGTTTAAAAAAAATAGAACCATAAAATCAGATTCAAACCTTTTACTTGAAAAAGCCAATACCTCCCTGAAAGACAGGAACGGGATAGTTGTTTTTGAAAATAGTGATGATATTTTTAATATTTTTCTGAAAAAAGATGCTGATACCTCTTACGAAGATGGAGAGGGGGACAAGTCAAAAAAAAATTCTGATCAAGGCAAAAGAGAACTCAAGCGTGACCGACATGGTGTGCCATTTTTAGATGGTGTGAGGAGCATATCAAAAATATTCTCAGACTTTGGTGAGGCTGAAAAGTATCGTGCTGTAAAGCAGAATAACGGTAAAAATAGCTACTACAACAGCATTGATATATATAAAAGCCAGGAGATAGAAGAAGATTTCATTAAAGAGACCACCATAGCAGATGAGAGTTTAGAGGATGATGGAAATTTTTTGGAACTTGTCGAAGAGTCCCTGAAAGGGAAAAACAGGGATACCATGATGCGGGAAAAATCTGACAGACCATTGCCTGAACCTGTTCCCTTGAAAAAAAGGCTCAAGAGGTATCCTCTACCTCAGGATGAGATGGATCTTCACGGACATACAGCAAAAGAGGCTGAATCCAGGACAGAGAACTATTTGAGGAACTGCTGGAGAAATGGTCTTTTTACAGTCCAGATTATTGTGGGCAGGGGGATTCACTCCCCCTATGGTGCTGTTTTGCCTGATGTTGTTGAAGATGTGTTGATCCGCCTGAAACGTGAAGGGATACTCCTCTGGTTTGAATGGGACAGACGGACAAAGAGTCAGAGTGGTTCAGTCATTGTCTATCTTAAGCATTTTTGATGGTTCAAAGAAGAATTCAATGATTCTGGAGGGTACAACATTGATTGCTATAATTCAATAGAATGAGTTGGGGGACAATTGATATGGGCTACAGCCTACTTTTTTAACTGATATTTACTTACTGCAACATTATGCTCTTTAAGAGTTTTTGAAAAATAGTGGGTTGTGTTGTTTTTAGAGACAAAAAAGATAAAATCACTCTTCTGCGGGAATATGGCAGCCTGTAATGAGAATTTTCCAGGGCTGGCAATAGGTCCGGCAGGCAGACCAGCGATTGCGTAAGTATTGTATGGTGTTGCTGTCAAAAGATCCCTTTTAGTGATATTTCCGTTAAAATCAGAAATCCCGTAAATAACTGTAGGGTCGCTTTCAAGACGCATTCCGAGCTTGAGCCTGTTATGGAATACTGAAGATATGAGGGGTCTTTCCTCAGTATTTGCGGTCTCCTTCTCAATGATAGATGCAAGAGTAACAATCTCGTGCATTGTAAATCCTGATTGTTTACAATGCTCCTGCCACTCAGGGGTAAATACCTTATTAAATCGTTCAACCATGGATTGTATAATTTTTTTCTGCTCTGTACCGGCTGGGAAGAGATAGGTTTCAGGAAAAAGGTATCCCTCTAAGGAGTCAACATTAATTCCAAAATGTTTTCCATTATGCTTTTCAGCAGAATCTTCACCTGGATTAACTCCACCGGAATCCATATTAATGCCAAGTGATTGAATAAAATTTTTGTCTGTAGCAAGGTTTATAAAGTCTGCAAATGTGCCAAAGCCGGCTTTTTCTACAACTGTTGCGGTTTCTTTTATATTAAACCCTTCAGGTATGGTTATTCTGTGAAGTTTTACCTTTCCCTTAACCAGCATATCAAGTATCTTTTCCGGTGTATCTTTAGAGAGAAAGGCGTATTCTCCTGCCTTGATCATTCTATTGACCCTTTTATATCTTGCAAATATCATAAAAAGATACTGGTTGGAGATAATGGCTGAATCTTCTAATTTTTTAGCAATATGAGGTAAACGCTCACCTTGATTAATTGTTATCAATGTCTCCTGTTCAGAAGATGTTCCATAAATCGATTCTGCCCCTTTGACAGCCGTTTTTGAAGATTGCAGCTCGGCTGGTGCTATGGAAAAATATTTAAGATATGCTACAAAACCAAGGACAGAGCCAGTTGTTATCGCAATAGCGACAACAACTGCAATAAGTATCTTTTTACGGACGATTTTTATAATCATTTTAGTATCTTGATAGTATAGGAATTCAGATTTCTTAAACAATAATATCAAATTTATATTATTGTTTTTGTTGTGTTGACTCTGTTTTTTTGTTGTGTTTTTTTTGATCTCTGTCCTAATCTGCCTCAAACAGACCTAAACATAATTGAGTTAAAATGGATTGTCAAAGAGAAAGCCTCATGTCTGAAGATTCGCAAATAGATCAATATCTCTATAAAAGCGATAGAGAGAACAATATTTATAGCGGCATTTATATACATATCCCGTTTTGTATCAAAAAGTGCCCTTACTGCAATTTTTATTCTACATCTGATATCTCGTTAAAAAAAACATTTGTCTTGGCATTATTAAAAGAAATTGAGATGCGTTCAGACCTTACCCTTCTGGTTGATACAATCTATTTTGGAGGTGGCACGCCATCTCTTCTCACCTGTGGAGAGATGGCAAGGATAATTGAGGTAATTAGAGATAATTTCCATCTTGTGGATAATAGGACTCTAAAATATAAAAATTTTCATAATAGTGAATATATAGACGAAAGCAAAACAACTGGTAGTAATAAACATTTGCATAACAGTGGAAGTATGCAGATCACAATGGAGGTCAACCCTGGTACTATAAAGGAGGGGTATCTGAAACAGATAAGAGACCTTGGAGTCAGCCGTTTGAGCATTGGAGTGCAGTCATTTGATGATACGAAGCTCAGGTTTCTTGAAAGAATCCATTCTTCTGATGCAGCTCGTCAGACCATTTTATCTGCAAGAGATGCTGGATTTGACAATATATCCATTGATCTTATATATGGGCTTCCAGGAGAGACTGAAGGGCTATGGCTCAGTGACCTTGAGACCGCACTTGAATATTGTCCTGAACACCTATCCTGTTACATGTTAAGCTATGAACATGATACCCCGATGTTTGAAGCATATCAGAGTGGAGAGATAACCCCTCTTGATGATGAATATATGGCATCCCTTTTCAGATTGACATCAGAATATCTTGTCTCTAAAGGGTTTATTCATTATGAAGTATCAAATTTTGCATCGTCACCTAAGCATGAATCCATACACAATAAAAAATATTGGAAGATGGTTCCATATTTGGGTTTTGGACCTTCAGCCCACTCATATTATTGTGAATCATCTATATATAATTCTGAACGTTTTTGGAATGTGAGAAGTGTTCATCAATATATATCAGTTGTTGATAAGGGCAGCCTGCCAATTGGGGAAAGAGAAAAGTTGACACATGAACAGCAGCTCATCGAGATGATAATGGTTGGTCTCAGGAGAGATAAGGGCATTGATATCAGATATTTTGAACGGCTGTATAGCTCTGCAAGATTATATGTCGATGACGAGATGTCCTATTTTACCAAAAGGTTTGAGCAATCTAAGAGCCAGCACAGTTATGAAAAGCCATATACCTCTGAAGGTCAATTCACAATTATGTTTAAAGATGTTCTGGAGCAGATCAAGCAAAGATCGTGGGGTAAAATAGATTCAACAAGATGCTCATTGACTACTGATGGGTGGCTCTTTCTTGATACTGTAACCAGATGGTTTGTCGATGCACTTTCCCTGCCCCAAATCTAAAATCGTTATCTCTTGAGCCATACTGGTAAAACATTCACATAGTGCTACAATAAATGGGATGCACTGTTCTTCCCTGAAAGACAGGTCGCTTGAACACCGAAATATTTACAGTCCCTATTTTTTAGGCTCATCAACCCCTCTTTTAAGTTGTTAATTCCAGACAAATTGAGTAAATAGGCAACTATCAATGTTAAAGGATACTATCAATTGAACATTGTGGGAGAATTAACTCTAATAACATCAAAAGGAGAAGAAAGAATGGCTGAAAATCAGATAGTGAACATCATGGAAAATGCTGACAAGGAGCTGCTGTTGAAGATGGTAGTTGATGCTTTCAGAAGAACTATTGTTCATTATGGGCAGTGGTTTGGCGAGGTTGCCCATCAATTGGGAATGGAAAAGGCTATGCAGATTGAAGATGGTGTGTGGGATGCAAGTTATGGCAACCAGATGAGCCGTCTCTCCAAGACCCTTGGGTTCGGGATGGAAAATGGTATTCCTTCGGCACTTACAAAACTTTCAAAAGCTGAACTTCTTGATCTGATTGAAAAGCTTGGCATCAACTGGCTTGCAAATGATGGAATCTGGTTTCAGGCTGTTGAACACACTTACAACATGAATGATGCCAAACGGTGCAATGATACATGCTGGGGAAGATTTTCTCCTTTTGAAGCCCTGCGAATCAAGAAACTTCTGGGTCTGCCTGAGAATGGTGGTATTCCAGCTCTGAAACAGGCTCTTGCATTCAGGATGTATGCTGCTATCAACAAGCAGTCGATTGAGGATGTAAATGAGAACTGTATAATATTCAGAATGAACGAGTGCAGGGTTCAGTCTGCCAGAAAACGCAAAGGTCTTGATGACTATCCTTGCAAATCTGGTGGACTTGTGGAATATCCAACCTTTGCCGTAACCATAGACCCAAGAATTACAACCGAGTGTGTTGGATGCCCTCCTGACGAGCATCCTGAAGGGTGGTATTGCGCGTGGAAATTTACCCTGCATGTCAATTAAAGAGTAAAATGTCTTAATTTTGTAAGCAGTGTGTTAGCTACAATTAAGCTGCCTATGTTATGAGCAAGCAGGGATTCAATCAAGGGCAGAACTTGATCAGCATTTCAAAAAATTTAAATGGGGAGAAGATTATACATGGGGCGTTTTGAACGCTTTGAACTGGTTGTAAACAGGGTGCAGGAGTACCCGCCTGTTTTTGAAGCAATAATACCACCGGAATGCAGCCTGTTTCAGGATGTCAGAAGATATCAGAGCCTAACCTCCCATCTTGATGTGAGAACTATCAACATTGACGGACGAATTGAGATGGAACAGGGAGTTATGGCTGTTCCATTCTCAAAACTATCATCTGTTGAGAGAAGGGAGCTTGTTGAATATTTAAAACTTCGTATCAGCAGAGGGGACAATATAGGCTCATCATGGGCATTTTTCAGATCAAAAGACAGAAAAAAACCTCTTATCGCCTTGGGTGCCAATGTAGTTTATAAAAATGCTGTATCAGGTCATGCAAAGGCTATTCATCTGCTTGCCGAACTTCAGAATAGTGGATATAAAATCAACTTGTTTGTAAGGACGGCAGTATCGCTTATAATTGGAGGGCTGCTTGTGACAGGCAGCTACTTTATATATGATAAGTTTATCAGGGATGGTCAATTTAAAATTGGAGATAAACTGAATATTGGAAAATATTTTCCAGCCACCCAATCCTATGAGATGCAGTTTTATCAGAGCGTGTTTCCTGACATCTATGACTGGCTCTATTCAGAAGTTGTTGATCAGAAGTTGATTGCAAAAGAGCTTCTCAATCCTGATTATGTTAAAGATATTATCGCCTGTATGGACAGAGACTTTTATCGGGATAGTCGCACAGGAAGCGGGAACAAAGAGGAGAATAGCAAAGGCTCTATTGAAAACTATAGAGGAACACGCTTGGCTCTGTTTGTATATTTCAACTACAACGAGAATGTACGGGCTGCTTTAGAAAAATATAGTTATAAACTTGATACAACCGAATTTGGACGGCTTGCAAAAATATACTCGTGTGCTGAATCTGGCTATACAAGCAATATCTTTTACTTTAAAGTTGGAGATCTTCCAATAAAGTATCCCCAGATTAATCAATATCTTACAGATAATATGATCTCATATAACGACTATACAAGACTTCGGGATACCGAAGGTTTTTCAGATATGCTTAAAAAAGATGATGTTAATTTTCGGCTCAAAAATTTTCTCTCGGATGTTTATACCTTTACTCCGCTCAAAGTTGAAAACCCGATTGAGGAGATCGAATGGTATCTTCTGACAAAATCTTCGTCTAATTCTGTAGCCACCTCTAAAACTATAAATATATCTAAAACTACTGCCACATCTAATGGTGTAGCCTCACCTGAGACAGCCAGCACCTCCAGCGGAAAGATTATCTTTGCCGCATTTTTCAAACGAGATGATTCAACAATGGTGCCAAGAGAGATCAGCAGTGATCTTATTAATGAAAGAGGCATTGCAAATAACAATACTCTTTTTACATGGTACAAGATTGATGAAGATCAAAAAAGATCCCTCAACCTGCGTGATAACTCAAACGTAATTTTTACAGATAAGGTGGGGCAAAACTTCAGGCTTGAGGTTATTGATAGAAAAATCAGGGAACTTGCACTTGAAAAAATTGAGGGAACTTTTCCTGTTGCAGTCCACAGAGACCTTCTCATGGAGGACTCTAAAGGTAAATATGGTCTTCAGTGCTACGATCCTGTAACATCGCTTGTTATCTCAAATCTTATCAGCAAATCATCATTTGAGTCTGAAAACAAAATTACACTCAAACGTGACCCTATACAGATTAACACATCTTTAATACAGCTATCCAAAGATGACAGTTCTTCTACTCAGGCTGTGAACATAAGTCCTGGAAAGACAGGCATTGTAAATCTGTTCAAAGATATTGATCATTTCCGTGCCAAGCTCGCCAATGGTCAGGATATCAAGTTTGAAAGGGCAGATGTTAACCTTTTCAACCCGTTTTCCTTTACTGTCTATGATGACAGCATTACATTCAGCTATAAGCATGAGATAGGCGGAATGGAGTTTTCTGTTAGTAACAAGATACTTAAAATTATCAAGTCTGAGGATGGTGGACATCAGATTGTTGAGACAAATTAGGTTGTATTATCAGGAGTCAGGAGTTTATAGATACAGATGAATTTAAGACAAACCCGCATCACGCACTTAAAAGAACGTATAGAGCAGGCACTGAACAATCTTTTGAGTGTGCCAGAAGATCAGAGAACCAAAACATTGTATGCCATTGAAAAATGCAGGGAATCTCTTGCTACTGTCCCTTCAACCGAGACACCTGTGTATGTACATATCATCGGCACTGATAAATCTTTTAAAACAAGCTATCTTCTTGATCTGTTTGATCATTCTGAATTGAGAAATCTCTTTTCGTTAAAATCTCACAACACATCTGAAAATACAGCGGTACCATGCCTTGTTGAGCCATCCTCTCAAGTAAAAGAGATAACCATCAGGCAGATTTCCATAAGCTCCGGGACAATTATGGAGGATAATCTGTCTGCTGGGATGTTTGTAAAACTTTATGATCTCTCTGAAGGTGCCCTGCCTGATGACTACCTGCTTCAAGTCATCATTCCGGCAGAGCAGACCCCCATGAGCCTTCCGGTCATTGAGTATCCTGGAATTAAAGAGGGTGCAGATGCCTCGGAAGAGCAGAAGAATCTGCACCAAATATTTCACCAGAACCTGATACAGAACCTCACAAGATTTCCCGGAATATTAGTTGCCTGTTTTCAGCACAAGGTTGCAATACCGCCAGGACACCCTATGGATATTATTCTAAAAAAATATGGGGAGGTGCTTGATACTGATGATTCATGGCAAAACTTCTCTGATATAGAAGCAGCTTCAAAAGATAGGGAGCAAACTTCAAAAACTTTGGAATACAACATAAACCAGATGGGTAAGCACCTTAATAAAAACAGATTGCCGCTCATTGTCTCTTTGCAGGGTTCAAGTGCAATCACAGGATACTGCGGCAACACCAATGTTGAAAAAGATATTG
>CAXNND010000009.1:0-13489 GCA_964203105.1 Desulfamplus sp. | reverse complement strand
TTTCAGCCATTTCATCAGGTAGATGCCTCTACAACCCGGCAATTTGGAGGAACAGGGCTTGGACTCTCCATATCAAAAATGCTTGTGGAGCTTATGAACGGTCAGATAGGTGTTGAAAGCGATGAGTTAATTGGCAGCACATTCTGGTTTACAGTTGAGCTTGAGAAGCAGAAACCTGAAGATATTGCCAATATTGAATTTGATATGGATTTTACCGGCAATAGTATAAATCAGAATGTTATGAGCCAACATGTTCTGGTGGTTGGTGATGATCTTGCTGCGTGCAGATCGCTTCAGGATATGCTTGACTCACTGAATATGAAAAATGATGCGGCAGACAGTGTTGAATCTGCACTGGAAAAACTCCTTGGTGCTTTAGACCATAAGTCGATAGATAATAATTCTTTTGTGGTTATTGTTGATATTCAAAGCGGTGGCATTAACCCTGAAACCCTAATAAAAAAAGTACAAGAAGTATCTTTGCTTGATAGTGTGAAACTGGTGCTTATTACAGGAACAGGTAAAAAAGGGGATGCACAATATTTTGAGAGTTTAGGTTTTTCAGCATATATAAGTAAACCTGTGGATATGGAGCTTTTGAGTGACTGCCTTAGAGCAATAAGTTGCAAGTTAGCAAGCAGTTTAAGTATTGATGTTCTCAAAGATGCTGGTGATGCTAAAAAAAATATAAAGAAAGATGGTTTTCTAACAAATGGACACTCAATAATTACGAGGCATTCAATTGCAGAGAACAGAAAACATCTGAAAAAAATTCTTGTCGTGGAAGATAATGAAACCAAAATGATTGTTGCAAAAACCCTTTTATCAAAACTTGGATATGATGCTGATGAGGCATTCAATGGTAAAGAAGGTGTGGACAAAGTGAGGTCAACCCATTATGATATTATCTTCATGGATTGCCAGATGCCTGTGATGGATGGCTTTACAGCAACACGTCAGATTCGGGAACTTGAGGCAGAAAAATTCAAAAATGCAGCAGGGTCTGAAAGTATTAAAGCGTTAAAAGGGGCGGAAGAAATTCTATGTAGCAATTTTCCAGTCACTATTATTGCTATGACTGCCAATGCCATGAAGGGAGACAGAGAGAGATGTATTCAGGCAGGAATGGATGATTTTATCTCAAAACCTGTTGATCCTCAACAGCTTGCTCAGGTGCTCAAGAAATATTTTTCATTCAACATCTTCAAGAGTCACCTGCATGATAACAATAAATTTTCTATCCATGCAGATTATAGCAAGATTGATGCTGAAAACAGTGGGTATCTTATGGTTACTGAAGTGCATCAGAAGAAAAATGGGACAGGTGACCCATCATTCTCAGATAGACCATTGCCATTTGACATGCCTGCCATGCTTGAGAGATTTGGTGGGGATAATGAGACAGTTGATTTAATTTTGGAGTCATTTGTTGAGGAGGCTTCTGAAATCATGACCTCTCTGGAAAAAGCCGCAGAAATTGGTGATGCAGATGCGATAAGAGCCTTAAGCCATGCCTTAAAAGGCTCTGCCGCAAATGTTCATGCCACTCCACTGAGCAGAATTTCACTTGAGATGGAAACTGCTGCTAAAAACTTCTCACTCAATCGTGTGCCATCCATACTCAAAGAGATAAAAAAAGAATTTAAACTTTTTGAAGAATCTGTAGTTATTGCAAATTAAATTGATGAGGTTTCTGATGTTTTTTACTACTATTGACTTTGTGTGAGATTTCATAATTTATGATACCTATAATATATGAAAGCTCGACTATTGTAATTATTGATCGTATGTGAGGATTGCTGATGATTGATATAAACACCATGTCAGTTCTGATAGTTGACGATATGAAAAGCATGAGGCTTTCTATACGTAATATGTTTAAACAACTGAATCTTGGCAACAACATACGCCATGCTGAAAATGGCCGTGAAGCACTGAAAATACTGGATGAAGCTCACATTGACATGGCAGTGATTGACTGGAATATGCCTGTTATGAACGGTATTGAGCTTCTGAACAGAATAAGGAACAAAAGAGAGTTCAGAGATATGCCGGTCATTATGATTACTGCCGAGGCAGAAAGAGATATTGTTATTAATGTGGCAGAATCTGATATTGATGCCTATCTGCTAAAACCTCTAACAATGAAATCACTTGATGATAAGGTAAAGGCAGTAATAGATTCTGCCAATAATCCTGATAAAGCAACCACTCACCTTCACAAAGCAAGGGATTTTGAAGAATCAGGCGATATAGCATCTGCAATTGAAGAGACACGACTGGCTCTTCAGGAGAGACCTAAGGCATCCAGAATTTTAAGAAATCTTGGATTGCTATATCAAAAAAGCAATAATGACAAGATGGTTGAAAAATGTCTGCAGAAAGCAGTTTCAGTCAACAAAGAGGATGATGTCTCAAGATTTCTGCTTGTAGATTTTTACCTGAAAAATGATGATCTACTAAATGCCCTTAAATATTATGAACAGGCAAGAATTATGGGTGCACAGATCGTTGTCAAGGGTGTAGAAATTGGAGAGCGTTTAATTCAAAACGGGCTACCATCTCAGGCTCTTGAGATATTTACCAGACTGATGAAAAGGTCAAAAGATACCGTTGCTATCAGGGATAGCGTTATAAATATATGTATGGAAAATGGAGAATATGATTATGTAAAAGATTTGCTGACCAACCTTATGGAGGAGCAGCCGGATAGGGTAGATCTCAAACTTAAAGCCGCACAGCTTTATACAGCAACCAATCAGCCTGACAAGGCATTGGAATACTACGAAAATATTAACAATATTGCCAAAATTGACCGTGATTTGACTGCTGATGAGTTCATCAATGTAAAGCTAAAACTTGCACGGGCATATATACATAAAAATAAACCATTCATTGTGGATGACTTTCTTAAACAGATACTTAAAATTGACCCGCAACATGCCATAGCACTGGAACTTAGGAGAGATAACGACTAACGCATTATGACAAAAATAATAAGCATTGCAAACCAGAAAGGCGGTGTTGGCAAAACAACCACTGCCGTAAACCTTTCGGCATCCCTTGCCCAGAAAGGTAAAAAAACACTTCTTGTAGATTGCGACCCCCAGGCAAATGCCACGACCGCAATACGAATCAACAAATCATCTCTTGACTACTCGCTTTATCATGGACTTATCGGAGAGGCAAAAATTTCAGATATCATCCTGAGCACAGCCATGGAAAATCTTATGATAGCTCCGTCTGATGTTGAGCTTATCGGCTTTGAAGTTGAGATGATGGCAACCAAAGGGAGGGAGGAGATACTGAAAAAACTGTTTGCAACTGTAAATGAAGATAGATCAGATGAGCATATTGATGCTGGCTTTGAGTATTTAATTATTGATTGTCCCCCATCTTTAAGTCTCCTGACACTTAACGCCCTTACTGCCTCAGATTCAGTCATCATACCCCTTCAGAGCGAATTTCTTGCATTAGAGGGTGTTGGTCAGTTGATAAAAACCATTAAACTTATCAAACAGTCATTTAACCCCTCACTTAAAATAGAGGGAATCTTGATGACCATGTTTGATAAAAGGACAAATCTTTCCAGACAGGTGGCTCAGGATGCAGAGGGCTATTTTAAGGAGCTGCTCTTTAAAACCAGGATTCCAAGGAGCGTCAAACTTGGGGAGGCTCCAAGTTATGGAATGCCGGTAATCACCTATGACCCATCTTCTCTTGCCGCTCAATGTTATCTTGAACTTGCAGATGAGTTAATATCAAGAGAAGATGCCCTAATACCAAGAGCAGGAGATTGAATCGAAAGATGACCATCAATATAAAAACAGGTGCTGGAAGAAAAACAGGGCTTGGCAGAGGTATATCTGCATTGATTCCAGATATTGGGACTCTGGATATGGATGATAATAAAGCTGGCAATTTTTTCATGTGCCGAGTTGATGATATTGTCCCCAACAGGTTTCAGCCACGTACCTCCTTTTCCGAAGAGGAGCTTGAAAAACTTACAAATTCCATTGTTGAACAGGGTATTCTTCAACCCCTTTTGGTAAGAAAGCAGCAAACTGGAAGTGGTGGCGGGGCTGCTGGATATGAACTTATTGCAGGAGAGAGGAGGCTTAGGGCAGCAAAGCGTGCCAACCTTGAACATGTTCCTGCAATTGTGAGGGAAATGTCAGATGAACAGGTGCTTGAGGTCTCAATTATTGAGAATGTCCAGAGATCCAATTTAAACCCCTTAGAAGAGGCGGAAGCCTATCACAGACTGATAAGCCAATTCCAATATACTCAGGAGATGGTTGCCCAGAAGATTGGAAAAAACAGATCAACCATTGCCAATTTCCTGAGACTCAGGGGGTTGCCACTACCTGTCATGCAAAGCCTTGCCGAAGATCAGATATCCATGGGACATGCCCGTGCAATTTTAGGTGCAGGCAATGATGACAGTCAGATAAGAACATGGGAGATGGTGGTTGCCAAAAATCTCTCTGTAAGGGCAACCGAGCAGCTTGTCAAAAGGCTCAAATCCCAGCAGGAGGCAAAAAAGAGTAGTGCCCACTGTCAGGATATTGATTACATCAAAAATATATGTTCTGATCTGACCAATAAAATAAGCTATCCGGTTTCCATAAGAAAAAATGGCGACAAGGGCAAACTTGAAATCAGCTTCAGGGATAATAAAGAGTTTGAGCAGATTATTGAGCTGCTCAAAAAAGTATCTTGATAGTATAGGCTTTTCGATTTTATTGATCATTAAATCAAGAAATTCTGAAAAAGTCCTCCCAAAAGGCACAAATTCATGAAAATTACCATCGCAAAAACAGCAGGATTTTGTATGGGTGTCCGCCGTGCGGTGGATATGGTATTAGATGCAGCAAACAGAACCTGCGATCCTATCTGTACCTATGGTCCCCTGATTCACAATCCACAGGTTTTAAATATGCTTCAAGAGAAGGGCATCCCCACCATGACCTCTATTCCTGAAAAGGGGGAGGGGACAGTGCTTATTCGTGCCCATGGAATACCACCTGACGAACATAAGGCACTTCAGGATGCAGGATTTACCGTTATAAACGCCACATGTCCCAGAGTTATAAGAGTACAGACCATAATCAGAAAACATGCTAACAAAGGTTTTATTACCATTATAGTCGGGGATAAGGATCATCCTGAAGTCAAGGGTCTTATGGGTTATGCTAATACAGATGACTCAAAGAGAGGTGAGACGGATCATGAAGAGCATGGTCAGACCGGAGAGAGACCAAAGGAGAGGGGCTATACTATATCAAGCGTTGAAGAAGTTATATCTCTGACTCGGTTTGATCAGGCAATTGTTGTTGCCCAGACCACTCAGGATACAGCTCTGTATGATGCTGTAAAACATTGGATATCAGAGAATCATCCCCATTACAAAATTTTTGACACAATCTGCAACTCAACTGAAAAAAGACAGGCGGAGACTCGCAGAATCGCACAGGAGAGCGATGCAGTTGTTGTGGTAGGAGGCAAGGATAGCGGGAACACAAGAAGGCTTGCCCAGATTGCTGCAGAGACTGTCGGTGATCGGCAAAATATATCTTCCAGCCTGCATAAGACCTTGTCCAGTCGGCAGAAGATTTTTTCCACCAGACATAAAGCCATATCCAATCGGCAAAATATTCCTTCGACTCGACCAGAAAAACCTCTTGCCTTTGCGGTGCATATTGAAGATGTGTCAGAACTTGACATGGCAGCATTTGCATCTGTTCAATCTATTGCCATCACAGCAGGGGCATCAACTCCAAACTGGATAATAAACCAGACCCGCCGGGCAATTGAACATGCCATTCAAAATGATCAAAACTCTCCGGGTGCCTTTATTCGCAATATCCGTAATTTTATGTTAAGGAGCAATTTTTTTCTTGCGGCAGGTGCAGGCAGTCTCACCCACGCATGTTCTGAACTTCAGGGTATTGAAAACAATCTGATTCATGCATTAATTGCCATGCTCTATGTATTGTCCATGCAGATTTTAAATAATCTTTTTTCAATTAAATCAGATAGATATAACAATCCTGAAAGAGCCGAGTTTTACTCGGACAACAAAATTGCCCTTGCAGCAGGGGCAATTGCAAGCGGTGGAGTAGGACTTTTTCTATCATTTACAACCGGAATATTGCCTTTTGTGCTTCTCTGTTTTATGAGCCTGCTTGGACTTCTCTACAACCAGAAAGTTTTTCCTGATTTTTTGCCAAAGTTCCATTTTGGAGGACGCCCCATCATCCGGATAAAGGATATACCAGGGTCAAAAACTATCCTTATCGCTGTTGCATGGGGAACTGTTACATCTATTTTGCCAGCTCTCTCAACAGAGACTAAAAGTGTCATATTTATAATACCATTTGTTTTTGCCACATCAATCCTGTTTGCCCGCACAGCCTTTTTTGCCATTCTTGAAATGCAGGGTGACCGCATAACCGGTAAAGAGACAATACCAATTCTTCTCGGAGAGAAGAAGAGTCAGAGGCTAATTCAGAACATACTGTTGCTTGCCTCGGCAACCCTTTTTCTGTCTGCTCTGTCAGGTTTGATTTTAACATCCGGCATACTCATTGCAGCCACCCCACTAATGATGCTCTATGTGATCAAGCTCAATGAAAACGGGAAAGTTTATCCTGGTATGAACTTGGAGTTTATAATTGAGTCCCATTTTATCATTGCAGGTATAATAACCATCTTTTTTTGATAAATCCGGTAAACTTCTATTGTTACCCCTTTGAGTTTAAATGGAATAATATATATGCCAGATATCAACGCAATAACAGGTCTTGGTCTGACAGTCGGTGAGCTTGCTGTAAAACACTCCCTTATCACTGTAAATAATCTGGAAAAGGCAAAGAGAATATGCGCTGATCTTGAAAACAGTTATGATGCCATCCCTGAATATTTGGTTGCACAGAACCTTATTTCACAAAAAGATTCTGACAGACTCTTTTCTATGGCAAGGGCAATGGCTACAAGGGGAAAAGATATAAAATTTGGAACTATAGCGATTGAAAAGGGGTTTATTACACAATCCATACTTGAATTGGCTCTGAATGAACAGGCATCACTTTTTAAGAACATAAAAAGATACGCTCTTCTTGGTAATATTCTGGTTGAATCTGGTATGATAACCCCCCAGCAGCGGGAGATCATTCTAAGTGAACAGAACATCTACTCTTCGGGCAGAGTTGATAATGCAGCTCCAGACAGAAGCGAAGATACAGATAGAACATCCTCCATGGCTGCCCCAAAAAGTCTTTCAGGAGCTATTTTTCAAAAACATTTTGCACAATCCGAGATATTCCCATCTGGTATAAGGCTTATAATCAAGGGCGATGGCAACTCTGCCTACATGCTCAAAACAGAGGTGTTCAGTAAGGATATGAGCATAGGGCAAATCAAGGAGCTTTTAGCATCCCGTAATATCATCCATGGGATTGTTGACAACAACCTTATCCAGAAATTCATTGATTCTGATGCTTATCTGGAGAAACCTTTCAAGATTGCCCAGGGTAATGCACCTGTAGAGGGACAAAATGCTGCCATTCAATATTTTTTTACGAAAAACAGATTAAAGGCTGGAACCATTCGCGAGGATGGGACCATAGACTTTTACGAAAGGGGCAATATTCCCCAGGTTGAAAAAGGGGCTGTCTTGGCAATCAAGAAGAGATCTGTTGAGGGGCAGGCAGGCAAAAATATTTTTAATGATACTATAAGAGTCAATCCATCACAGGATATCAGACTTAAGGCAGGTAGGGGCACATTTCTCACTCCTGACAACCTCAAGGTTGTTGCTGAGGTATCAGGACATCCTAAACTTGAAGTGAATGGCAACATCTGTGTGTATGACACTTTTGTAGTTCAGGGGGATGTTGATTTCAAGACGGGTAATATTGATTATGAAGGAGATGTTACTGTCAGAGGTGCTATTAAAAACGGATTCAAGGTAAAAGCTCATAACCTCCGTGCAGAAGAGATAGATGGTGCAACTATAATTGCTCAAGGAAATGTGACAGTTGCACAGGGTATCAACGAGTCTAAAATATCTGCACAAGGTTCTCTTGCGGCAAAATTTATCCAGAACTCAAAAGTATCTTGTGTCGGTGATGTAAAAACAGAAAAAGAGGTTGTGGAATCAAGTATTGAGTCAAGCGGTAGCTGCAATATCAGGGGAATTATCATCGCTTCAAAAATTTCAGCAAAAATGGGTCTTTATGCAAAGCAAATTGGAATGGAAAAATCAGCCACAAGCACCATACAGGTCGGGATGGACACATTTGCTACAAGAACTCTTGAAAAATTTGAACAGGATATTGAAGAGCAAAAAGAGATCATCAAAAGTTTTCGGGAAAAAATTGACAATATTCAACGTGAAATCAAGTCTGCCGAGGAAAAAATATTACGTCTGACATCTATTAAAGAGCGGAATGAAGAGGATCGAATGGATATCCTGTCAGAAATATCCTCAATGAATAGCCAGGCAGATAAGGCAAGATTAAAAAATCTCCAGTCTGAGCTTCAAATTGTGACCAGAAACCGTACAGAGACCAGCCTCAAAATCGACAGGTGCCATGATAATATAATTGCTGCCAGAAAGACTATTTTAGATATAGAGCAACAGATGAAAGAGAATGAATTGAAGTTCAAGTCCTTTCTTATGGAACGGGATACCCTTATTAAATGGATTGAAAAAAATCCTGGTATTGCTATTATCAAGGCTGAGGATCACATCATGGCAGGCACCAGGGTTTGTGGCAGATACTCTGAAGATACAATCAAGTCAAGTGTAAAAGGGGTTGTGATAAGAGAAGATCATGTGAACAGGTCAAACAGAGAGAGTTGGAGCAGAGAAAATAGTGCCGGCTTATGGAAAATGTATATTACAAAAATCTAACATTGCCATATTTGTAGATATCTAAAAAGACAGGTTAACAGTAACTTAAGGATAAATTAAAATATGAGAAAAATAGTTGAATGCGTCCCAAATTTTTCCGAGGGTCGCAACAGGGAAGTTATTGATGCAATTGCCGATGCAATCCGTCAGACACAGGGCTGCACACTGCTTGATGTTGATCCTGGGCAATCAACAAACCGCACTGTATATACCTTTGTCGGGGACCCTGACAGCGTGATTGAAGGTGCTTTGGCAGCGGCAAGGGTTGCACGGCTAAAAATTGACATGCGTAAGCATAACGGTGAACATCCCCGATTTGGTGCAATGGATGTCTGTCCATTTATTCCTGTTTCCGGTGTTACAATGCAGGATTGTGCCGCAATATCCAAAAAATTTGCAGCAAAGGCAGCAGAGGAGCTTAAAGTCCCCTTTTTTCTGTATGAAGAGGCAGCAGAACACGATTATCGCCGTAAGCTTCCTGATGTCAGACGAGGAGAGTATGAGGCACTTGAGGAGAGACTCAAAGATCCGGAATGGAAGCCGGATTTTGGACCATCTGAATTTGTCCCGACATGGGGGGCAACAGCCACAGGTGCCCGGATGTTTCTGATTGCCTATAATGTAAATATTCTTGGCACTTCAAATCAGGCTCACAGAATTGCCCTCAATCTTCGTGAAGCCGGGCGTGGTCAGAATGAATTTGGTGACAATCAACGCAGTCAAGGTGAATTTGGTCAAAATAGACCTGTTGAAAATCAGAATGATGGAAATCAGCCCGGACGTCTAAAAGATGTGAAAGGTATGGGGTGGTTTGTCAATGAGTACAACATGGCTCAGGTTACTGTCAATCTGAACAACTACCACGTTACCCCGATTCATGTTCTGTTTGAGGAGGTTAAAAGAGAAGCTGCTGCCTTGAATGTTGGAGTTGCGGGTTCTGAAATTGTTGGTATTGTCCCTTTAGAATCACTTCTGATGGCTGCTGACTACTACATTGAACAAGAAAATCTCTTTGTCTATGAAGAAGACCAGAAGCTGCGTCTTGCAATTGAGCGTTTAGGCCTAAACTCTGTTACACCTTTCAGACCCAAAGAGAAGATAATTGAATATATTGTTGCAGAGCCTCCTTTTGAGCCACTTGCGGGCATGAGTGTCAGAGGGTTTATTGAAGAGATCGGGGCACGCTCTACAGCACCTGGAGGCGGCTCTGCTTCTGCTGCTATGGCTGCAATGGGAGTAGGACTTGGTTCAATGGTTGCAAAAATAACAAATGGAGTCAGGAAATTTGAGAGTGTTCAGCCTTACATGCAAAAACATATCCCTCTGCTCCATGAGCTTACACGCAAGCTGATTCCCATGATCGACGCTGACACATCAGCATTCAACGAGTATATGGAGGGTTTGAGGATGCCAAACGGTACTGGCACTAATGATCCTGTGACACAAGCACGTAATGCAAAAATGCAGGCAGGTCTTAAAACAGCAATCAATATGCCCTTAACCACCATGCGTCTTGGCGACTCTGCATGGGATGCTTTGAGTGAAATAGCACAATATATAAATCCTGCTTCAAGGTCAGATCTTGAGGTTGGTGCAAGAGCACTGGAAACAGGTATATGGGGGGCTTTCAGGAATGTCTGTATCAACATGAAAGATATTGATGATGAGAGCTTTGGAGCAGAGATAATCAAAGAGGCGGAGGCGATTGCAGATAGAGCAAGGGTAAAATGTTTAGAGGTGCTTTCGGCACTGACAAAAATATGATTTTTTCCGAATTTGCTCAAGTTTCAAGAGATAAATCTGCAAGGCAAGGAGAAATTGCACTGATGAAAATAATGCCTAAAAACATACTATTGACTATAACAGCACTGATTTTTCTCTCTGCCATTTTTAGCACTCTATCCTGTACCAAAAACGAGCCACCCGCGATTATCGGTGCTGCTCTTGCCCTGAGTGGACCGGCAGCTTCTGTCGGTGAAGATGTGCGTAACGGGCTTCTGCTTGCTGCCGAGGAGATTAATGAGCAGGGTGGAATAAATGGCAGTAGAGTTCAGATTATGGTCAGGGATGCTGTAGCACAGGGCAAATCATTATCTGGTGGGGACGGTTCACCATCTGACGATCCTGCTCAAAAGGCATTTGAAGAGCTTCTTCAGGCTGATCCATTGGTTGTCGTAAGCTCCTTGAGTTTTCTCTCCATGAAACTTGCACCTGTAGCTGAAGCAAAGAAGCGGCTGCTTGTGGGACTTGTTGCAACTGTCCCTGCACTAACGCAAGGAAGAGATTGGGTTTATCGTTACTGGCCAACCGCAGAGCATGAAGCTCCGCCAATGACAGATATTTTCCTTAAAATAGGTAGTCAGAATGATACAGACAATAGTGTTAAGGTGATTAATAGCCCGACAGAGGTTAGCCTCCCCCTATCTCTTGGAGTTATTTACCTTGATGATGACTATGGGGTCTCTGTTTTTGCAGATATGGTTAAACGCTCCAAAGATAAAGGCATTAAGGTTATCCCATCTCCATTTTCTTCTGATAACAAGGATTTTTCAGTTACCGTAAATGCCGTTAAAGATACCAAAGCTGTCGCTGTAATCGGATTTGATTTTCATATTATCAAGACCTTGAAGGCTCTTAGAGCGATTAAGTATAAAGGAGAGATAATATCTACCACAACTGCTACGCTTCCTTCTGTAACCTCCACACCTGAATCCAGTGGAGTGTATCTGACTGCTCCGGCACTTTACAATAAAAATTATCCGTTTGCCGATGAGGTGAGAAAGCGTTATGAAGATAAATATGGCAAACCATTTACCCAGTATGCGGCAAACGGGTATGATTTTGTCTATATTCTTATAGGACTTCTGGAAGACAAGCCTATGAATCAGGATACGGTCAAGGCAATTTTTGAAAAAGGCTTTGTCTATTCCGGTCTTTTTGGCAACATTGAACTCAAAAAAGGTTCAAAAGATATTTTGTTTCCTCTGTTTCCTGCACAAATTGTAAATGGGGAGATAATTTACAGGTAAATTGTTTATGCTGAAAATGCGGATTCGCTCTAAAGTAGCTATAATGATAACTCTATGGATGTTCTGGTTATCCATGCTTGGTCTTTACAGCATAAAACTTAGCAGCAGCTCACTGGAAGAGTCCTATGGAGAGAACATGGTCAGCATTGCCAATGTGATGCACGGGACAATGGCGACTATTCTTGCCAATAAGATTGAGACTCTCCAGAATATAGAAACCAGACCCGTTATTACAAACCCTCTTCAGATTTCAAATCGTCAATTCTCGGAAATGTCAGATGCCAGTACTTTTATAGATAGAAACGATCGTATCTGGCAGGAGCATATAAAACACTTCAATAAAACACCTTCAGAAAACGGACATCCCCCACCTTTGATACAAGAAATACTTGACAATGAAACTACATCTATTCTTAAAGAGATGTTTTTTGTCTTTTACGAAAAACACCATGGGAGAACAGTATTTTCCAAGCTCTATCTTACAAATGCCTTTGGAGTAAATATTGCTGCCACAGGTCTTACAGAAGACTATTATCATGGAGATGAATACTGGTGGCAAAAGGCAGTTAGGGACGGGATATATATCTCTGAAATTCAGTATGACAAAATTTCAGATGACGCTGGCTCAGATGAGTATGGAATTTATATTGCCGTCAGGCTTAACGATAAAGATAGAAATCTCATTGGTGTTGTAAAAGCTGTTCTGTCATCACGCTGGATAATGCGGGAAGTTCAGGCTATAACTGACAGGCATGAATATACAGATATCAAGCTGGTCACCGAGGAAGGCAAACTTATCTATTCAAACAAACCATTCAATTTTTTTGAAGATATTTCAGAACAACCTTTTTTCAAAAAAGCACTGGAAGAAAAAAACGAATATTCAACTGCACACAACAAACATTCAACCGGACAAAGTGGATACTTTCTTGTAAAAGAGGGGGGAATTGAGAAGTTATATGCACATTCCCACGCTCTTGCCCATAACCATGCAAAAGGCTCTCATCTTTTACCGATGGAGAATATTAACTGGTGTATTTTTATCGGAAATCACGTCAACCGTGTTCTTTCACCTATGTTTGTTCTTCAGAGAAGAATGGTTATTATTTATACTTTTGTGATGTTGTTGGCACTCACTATCGGTTTTCTCATTGCACGACAATACACAAGACTTATTATTGATCTTCGTAATGCTGCTGTTGCTGTTGCCAATGGAGACCTTACCCGCAGCATTCAAGCAAATCTGAAAGATGAGCTTGGAGAGCTTACCGTGTCATTCAATATCATGACTGCAAAGCTCAGGCAAAGCTACGAGGAGCTTAAAGAGGAAATTAATATCAGAAAAAGAGCCGAAGAGGTGGCTGAATATGCTTTGAAAAAGTCAGAATCAGCATTGCAGGCAACTGAACATGCAAGACAGGAGGCTGAGTCTGCAAATCGGGCAAAAAGCGCTAAGAGTTGGTACCGGAACGCTACTTCCAAAATGAAAAGTGAGGAAATAAATATGAAAAATCAATTGTTCACTAAAATTTTGTCTGCA
>CAXNND010000008.1:0-13951 GCA_964203105.1 Desulfamplus sp. | reverse complement strand
ATTGAGGCAGTTGTCCAAAAAAGAATTGCTCCCCAACCTCAGAACCATTCGATAGCAACATACTCCAGGATGCTGAAAAAATCGGATGGAAAAATTGACTGGTGCAAAGAGCCTGAACAGATTTCAGCACAGGTTAGGGCAATGACACCATGGCCCGGTGCTTTTACATTCATTAATGGAAAACGGATCAAGGTGATGGCTGTCAGACCACTCTCTGTCAAAACAGAGATGCCGGCTGGTACAGTTTTCTCCTGTGATTGCGATGAGATATATGTGGCTGCTGGCAGCCGCTCACTTGCCATTCTCCAGCTTCAGGGTGAATCTGGTAAATGTCTCTGTTCTGAAGATTTCCTTCGTGGAAATCGTCTTGATACAGGAGAGTGTTTTCTGTAACTATTATTTACATTAAAATCATAACCTACGGAGATTTACCAATTTTGGAACATGACCCACGCTACATGGCTCTATTGATTCTGACAGAAAACAGCCAGACAAGAAGACCTCTTGATACAATCCTTGACCAGTTCTCACCAAAACTTGATACCCTCTCAAAACTTGACAGATCACTTGCAAATGCAATTGTTTATGGCACTCTAAGATGGCAGGAATATCTTGACTGGATTCTTCAGTCATTTTCAGACAGACGAATCGAAAATCTGAAATCTGAAGTTATCTACATATTGCGTATTGCCATGTTTCAGATAATTTTTATGGACAGGATTCCTGTCTCTGCTGCTGTCAACACTGCTGTTGATTTAGCCAAACGAGTCTCGCATCAGGGAACTGCCGGATTTGTGAATGCTGTCCTGAGAAAGGCATCTACAGAGTTTAAAGATATTGCAAATTTGCAAGGTATCAATTCTGAAAATATTACAAATTTAAAAAACATCTCTTTTCCTGATGTTAAAAAAGAGCCTGATCTCCACATATCAGTAACAAAATCTATGCCTGTATGGCTTGTCAGAAAATGGATTAACCGCTTTGGATTTGATAAAACCCTGAGACTTTGTGATACCATCAACACTATTCCGCCAATCACAATAAGAACCAACACCCTCAAAATTGACAGGGAGGCACTTATATCCATTTACGCTCCTGATGTGGTGCAGATTGCACCGACAAACCATTCCCCTGACGGTATTTTTTTTACAAAACCCTCAATGCCGATACATGAAAGCGAACATTTTAAAAATGGCCTTTTTCAGGTGCAGGATGAGGCAGCCCAGCTTGTAACCATAATGCTTGACCCTCTTGCAGGAGAGCGGATACTTGATGCCTGTGCAGGTCTTGGTGGAAAGACAGGACATATTGCACAGCTTATGAATAATCAGGGAACCATTATTGCCTGCGACACTGATGCCGATAAACTCGCAAGCCTTCAAAAAGAGATGGAGAGGCTTGGTGTTAATATTGTTCAGACCGTGTGCAAGGATATTCTCAAATCTGATTTTAATGATTCTGACACCTTCTTTGACAGGGTGCTTGTTGATGCCCCATGCTCAGGCATGGGAGTTTTAAGACGTAATCCTGATGCAAAATGGAAACGTAGAAAAAAAGATCTTGCCCGTCTTGCCATCAGACAGGAGAAGATGCTGCTCGGTGCTGCTGATCTTGTAAAACCCGGCGGTACACTGCTTTATTCAGTCTGCTCATGTGAGACAAGGGAAAATGAAGATGTGGTGGAGAGTTTCCTGCAACAGAGACCCGATTTTGTGGTTAAAAAAGATTTTAATGGTATGAAGAAAATAGTGGAAATCATGCAGCATCAAAGATTACAGGCAAGTGCTATTACACACAAGGGATATTTCAGAACATACCCTGATTATATGGAAATGGACGGCTTTTTTGCTGCACTTATGGAACGTCAATCAACTGGAATCAACACAGCAAAAGATTGACAGGTGAAACGTTGCCTAACAAAAGAAAAAGCCTTAACAGGAGAAAACAGATAAAATGAGCATAATCGCACCATCAATATTATCAGCCGACTTTACAAAACTTGGACAGGAACTCAATGATGTTGAAAAAGCCGGTGCTGACTGGATACATATTGATGTCATGGATGGGCACTTTGTCCCGAACATCTCTTATGGACCCATAATTGTGGATGCTTGCAAAAAGGCAACCTCTTTGATACTTGATGTTCATCTGATGATTGAAAAGCCAGATATTATGATACCAGAATTTGCAAAAGCAGGTGCTGATCTTATCTCTGTACATGCTGAAGCATGTACCCATCTTCACAGAACAATCCAGCTTATAAAATCGTCAACAAATGTGAGATATAAAAATAAAGACAAGGTTCAAGATATTAATAATATGGACAATAATGGTTGTGAATTTCAAGATACTAATGATAGTGATAATAATGATTTCAAGGATAAACAACGCTATAGACAAGCCAATATAAAAGCCGGAGTTGCACTGAATCCTGCAACACCTTTGAGTGCCATTGAGTGGGTGGTTGAAGAGGTTGATTTTTTTCTGATTATGAGTGTCAATCCTGGTTTTGGGGGACAAACATTCATAAACTCAAGTATTGAAAAGATTAAATCCCTTGCAGAGATGATAAAGAGCAGAGGCTCAAGTGCAATAATTCAGGTTGATGGTGGGGTTGGAGTTGAAACTATTGGCAGAATTGCTGCTGCCGGAGCAACCTCTTTTGTGGCAGGCTCTGCAATATTTAAAACATCGGATTACAAAGAGACTATAAAGATGTTGAGGCAAGCGGCTCTTTGTTATTGAGCACAAATTGGAGTCCAATAAAAATTGCATCAATATCAAGGCTGGAAGAAAGGAGACATATATATGGGCATTATTACAATTTCCGGAAAACAGCAAATTTACTATGAGTTGATTGATGGAGATAAAGCCAGACCCTATTTAGTATTCCTTCATCAGGGGTTGGGTTGTGTTGCAATGTATAGTGATTTTCCTGCATTGCTCTGTGCCAGAACAAAATGTCCGGGGCTTGTGTATGATCGCACAGGATATGGCAAATCTTCACCATTAAAACGCAATAGAACAATCCATTATTTACATGAATATGCTCTCACTGAACTTCCTGAAGTTATTGAGTCTATTATTCCTCATAGACCATTTATTTTGATTGGTCACTCTGATGGTGGCAGTATAGCCCTTATATCCGGATCAGCACAACCTGAACATCTGAAGGCTATTGTTACAGAGGCAGCTCATGTTTTTGTAGAGCAGGAGACAGTTGACGGGATCATTAAGGCTGATGATGCCTTTAAAAAGGGCAAGTTGGGTTCTCTTTTCAAACTGCACGGAGAAAAGACAGAGATTCTCTTCAGGGCATGGGCATCAACATGGTTGAGTGACTGGTTCAGATATTGGAATATAGAGTATCTTCTGCCTTCAATTAATGTTCCCCTGCTTGTGATTCAGGGGAAAAATGATCAGTATGGAACTTTTGCTCAGGTCAACTCGATTGCCTCCAAATCCTCAGGTGAGGTTCAAACTGTCCTGATAGATGGTTGCGGACACTCTCCATATCAGGAGTGCCCCGCACTTTTACTTGATCTCATGTCAGAATTTATCGGGACTGTAAATTTTTAAGGGATGAAGTACTTTTCCTTTTCATAAGGTGCTGACAATGCACTGATTATAGGGATATACAGAATTAAGAATTGTCAAAAGCAGCCCATTTCTCTCAAAATCCCTGAAAAATTTACAGTCCCAACTCTTCGGAAAGCTGCGTGAAATCTGGGTTATCTGATTCATAATTACTACGCAGGTGTCGTTTTTGAGTATTTTATCATAAGGAGAATCTGACCATAGCATTCACAAGACCTGGTATGGTGTATTCTGTGGCGATGATATCAGGTTTAAAACCTTCTGCTGTTGCAGTATCAGCGGTTATGGGACCGATACACGCAACAGTTACACCTTTAATAAGTTCAGCAAATCTGTCTTGCGGAAGGAGTGCTTTGAAATTCTTCACGGTTGATGAGCTGGTGAATGTAACCATGTCAATACCTCTACTTTCGTCATCACCGCCCGTTTTATCAATAGTGTTCTTTTCAAGAAGTTTTACAAGGGTATCATTTTTATCTGTTACCTGTTCAGTCACATAGGCAGTAACTTCATCAAGAACAGCACCCATTCGTTCAAGCTCATCAGGCAGAACAGACCTTGCCTCTTTTGCCCTTGGTAGAAGAATCCTTTTACCCTTGATATCTATCTTATCTCCTTGAATATTTACCCCCTGAAAGGCTTCCACTATCGACTCTGCTCTGTAACTTTCAGGTAAAATATCAGATACAATACCATGACTTCCAAGCTCCTCTTTAGTCACAGGTCCTATGCAGGCACACTTTAGATGACCTAACACCCTTACATCTTTGCCAGATTTAAACAGGGTATCAAAAAAGAATTTCACGCCATTTACACTGGTAAAGATGAGCCAGTCATAGTTTTTAATATTTTCAATTGCCCTCTCAAGAGGGGTGTTATCAGAAGGGGGCACTACCTTGATTGTGGGAATCTCAATACACTCCGCACCAAGTTCTGTAAGTGTGGAAACCAAATCACTTGCCTGTTCTCTTGCACGCGTTACAACAATTCGTTTGCCATGAAATGGGCGATTTTCAAACCACAGCATCCGTTCACGCAAAGATACAACCTCACCAACCACAATTATTGATGGTGGTTTAAGTTTTGCTTTAGCCACCCGTTCCACAATGTTTGCAAGTGTACCACTGACAGTCTGCTGTTTTGGAGTTGTTCCCCATCTAACCAGAGCAACTGGAGTGTCAGGGGATTTTCCGTTTTCCACCAGTCGTTCACATATATTTGGAAGATTTTTAACGCCCATAAAAAAGACCAGAGTGCTGCCGCTTTGTGCAAGTGTATCCCACCTGATACTGGTTTCATCTTTCAGCGGATCTTCATGTCCTGTAATCAAAGAAACTGAAGATGTATAGTCTCTGTGAGTCAAAGGAATTCCTGCATAGGCTGGTGCTGCCACTGCTGAAGTGACGCCAGGGACAACCTCAAATGACACGCCTGCATCAATAAGGGCTTCCGCCTCCTCTCCACCTCTTCCAAAAACAAACGGGTCCCCACCTTTGAGCCGTGCTACAACAAGACCTTCTTGCCCCTTATCTACAAGAAGTTTATTGATCTTCTCCTGGGACATGGTGTGATCTCCACCCTTTTTTCCAACATATATAATCTGTGCATCTTTTTTTGCATATTTTAGTAGAGCAGGTGCAGCAAGGTAATCATAGATCACAACATCTGACCGCTTGATACACTCCATTCCCCTTATTGTAATAAGTCCTGGATCACCTGGACCAGCACCAATCAGATAGACTTTGCCTTTTTTATTAATTTCAATATTCATCAATTATTTCTCATAAGTTTTTTTAATATACTTAAAGCCCTAAGCTAAAGATATGGGCTGACTTTATTAGAGAGCCGCGTTAAAGCAACTGGCTTAATTGTTTAGCTTTTAAGGCTCTCCAATATCTGTTTTGCACCTTTTGTCAGAAGTAGATCAGCAAGCTCTATTCCGATTTTTTCAGAAGACATTGAATCGCATGAAATTTTCAATCTTCGATTCAATGTCTCTTTTATTATTGTCGTTCCATCTTCTGATGCTACCAATCCTGTCAAAATCAGCGTGTTATCACCATCTTTTATCTGTATATGAGAGCTATCTTTTTCTATATTTTCAAGTTTTCCAAAACAGGCAACCGGTATATGGCAGCTACCTTCCATTTTTCTCAAAAAAGCTCTTTCTGCCTCAACTGGAATACGAGTATTAATATCATCTAATTTTGCCATAATATTAAAAATTATTTCATCATCTTGACGGGATTCAATACACAAAGCACCTTGACCAACTGCTGGTACCATCATATCTTCATCAAGATATTGACTAATTCTATCTTTCATCCCAAGCCTGATAAGACCCGCAGCAGCAAGAATAATGGCATCATACTCTCCGGTATCTAATTTTTTGAGTCGTGTATCAAGGTTCCCGCGTATTGAAACAGGTATAATATCTGGACGGGCATGTCGTATCTGTGATGCACGTCTTAAGCTGCTTGTGCCAATACGTGAGCCAGCGGGCAGAGCATTCAGAGGGATATTTCCCCGTGATATCAGAACATCAAAAGGATTTGCCCTCACAGGAACTGCACCGACAGTCAACCCTTCCGGCAGCTCAGCCGGCATATCCTTCATGCTGTGGACTGCAATATCAATCTCCCTGTCAATAAGCTGTTGTTCAATCTCCTTCACAAAAAGCCCCTTGCCACCAACCATTGAGAGTGGACGGTCTGTTATCTGGTCACCTGTGGTTTTTATCTTTACGATTTCAATTGTGGGAAACGATGAACCATCCCTCTTTATTTCAGGATATTGCCGGCTGGTTTCAATGGAACTATGATTATTATTTGGTTCAATGGATTTAGGGTCAATATCAGATTCTCTATTAAATATTCGCTCAATCTCACCCTTAACCCAATTTGCCTGCCACAGTGCAAGCTGACTTCCTCTTGTTCCTATTTTGATTATTTTTGTCATTGTTTTATTTGCTTCCACAAGTACCGCAACTTGTTGCTGAACATCCGCTGCATGATGTTCCAGCCGATGATTTTGTCTGAACAGCACCAGCCGCACCAGATGGTGTGACAGATATAAAACCACATGCTGACATCAATTTATCAAGGTCGCTACCCTGACAGGATGGGCATGATGGAATATCGCTGCCAATTATCAGTTTTTCAAAGTTGTTGTCGCATGTTTTGCATCTGTATTCGTATATAGGCATTCGTTCCTCTTTTTCAAATTTAATAAGCAATTATATTTTTATTCAGGAATTTAAATATAACAATAATTGCAGCAAAGCTGCTTATGTTCCTGAGCATATTTGTATTACAATACATTTAATTACTAACTATAACCATCTTTAGTATCTGACTGGTGAAACTCTGCTTGAGTGAATCCATCTTTCTTTAACTCTCCACGAGTTTTGTCGCTATTGGGAATATTACTGCTACTGTTATCAGATATTCTTCCCATATCACGAATATTTTTCTGAACAGTAATGGCAGCAAAAAGGCTAAGAATAAAAGACATTGAATAGAAGCCCTTTTCGCTTAACGTAAGTGTTGCATTCCACAACCCCACGGTTAACAGTAGCATGGAGGCTATGACAGAAGTCCAGCATAGTCCGTAATATATTCCAGTAACAGGGATACCTTCAATTTTATCACGCACTGTTTTCTGTAAAGATACAACAGCAAAGAGGCCATACAACAAAATGGTAAAATAATACCCTTTTTCATTCAGTTGCATTGTGGCGTTCCATAATCCGATTAAATATGCAGATACACCTGTCAACAAAGCAGTCCATGATGCACCTATAAAAGCACCTGTGGGTTTGTGATGTTCCATATCTATATGATTCTCCTTTGCTTTTGCTATTCATTGCTAAACTTGGGTCTATACCCCACCAATTGCGGTGTTTAGAATTAAAAATTCCTTGACAGGTGACTCGCTGTTTGCTGCGGATTTGTTCATTTTTTTCTTATTTTTCTGAAACCAATCTCTCTGTCAAATCGCATAGTATATGTATAAGTGTAATGTGCGACTCCTGAATCCTTGCTGTCACTTCACTGTTGACACAAAAGGAGATGTCGGCAATCTCCCTGAGTTTTCCACGGTTACCAGAGAAACCTATAATGTAAAGCCCCATTGATTTTGCCTCAACTGCAGCCTTGATAACGTTGGGTGAATTTCCGCTTGTTGTAATACAGACGGCAATGTCACCTTTTCTGCCGAGTGCCTGAATCTGTTTGATGAAAATGTCATCAAATGAGTAGTCGTTGCCAATGCTTGTAAGGATCGATGTGTCAGTAGTCAGGGCGATTGCTGCAAGTGGATGACGATCCATCTGAAAACGGTTTACAAACTCGGCTGCAAAATGTTGTGCATCTGCTGCACTGCCACCATTGCCAAAAATCATCAGTTTGTTTCCCTGTTTAAGTCTCTGAACTATCAGAGCCACACAATTTTGAATCTGTGCAACATGGCTTCCTATAAACTCCTGTTTTACCCTGACGCTATCATCAAGCGTATCAAGGATCAACTTTGTGCTGTCCAACTCTCTCTGATATTTCTGCATCTCGTATCTATCCATCTTGTCTATTTTTTTACCGTCCGTTGTTCCTGGAAGGTATGCTTTGGTTATACAGATACCCTTAAGCAGATCTCTTTTTAAGGGCATCTGTTTTGGCATCTTCATAATCAAACAGAGTGTCTATCTCTAAACCTTCTGTAACTATAGTTGAATCTTCTATCACATCTGGAGCGTCTAAAAACAGAGGGGTCTTCTTCTCATCATATTTATCTTTTTTAAGATAAGACTCTGACTCTTTAAATTGCTTTTCTGCTTTTGAAAACTCAATATCTGCAAATTCATATTGACCTTTTTTAAGATAGATATTTGCAAGACGTGCTCTAAAAGAGTGGTTATCAGGGACAATCGAAAGGCTGTGGATTGCAAGATCAAGGGCAATATCAAGATTTTTGTTCTGAATCTCAAACGCCCTTGCAAGTCCTGAAATCGCACTTGCATCACACGGGTTGAGCTTGATCGCCCGAGTATATGCGTGTGCAGCTTTTGCAGGCAGACTGGTCTTGAGATAAAATTCGCCAAGTATCCTGTGTGCCATCCCTGATTGCGGGTTGAGTCTGACAGCATTTTGTATATGAATCAATGCCTCATTTATCAGCTCCCCATCCTTCGCCAATGTCTCATTTATCATGCCAGCTTTTAACAACAAAATTCCTGCTGTCAGCTCTGCTTCAAAAAAATTTTTATTTATGGCAGTAGCCTGTTTAATGTAATTGATGCCATTTTGAATATCATCCATAAGATTACAGGTAAGAGCGGCATTATAAAAAAACATAAATTGATTATGATCACTATGTTCGTATTGAGTCAGTCTCTGATATGCTATTGCCTTTTCAAACAGCTTTTTTGCAAGATCAAGGCGGTTCATCAGACTGTAACAGACGCCAAGGCTGTTAAGAAGATTCAGATTATCATTTTTTATCTCTAACCCCTTCTCATACTCTCTTGCAGCATCTTCAATTCGTCCAAGTTGATATAGACGATCTGCATAGATATTCTGGGTTACATCGTCAAAAAAAGTAATCCCGCCAGGTGGTAAGAATGCAGCGTGATCAAGAGCTTTCACAGCATTGCATGGAATCATGGAGGGGGCAAAATCAATGAAAGGAAAAACTGCTGCTCCTGTATGGTATGGAATGTTCAAGGTGGTATCTATAAAATTTATAAAATCTCTTATGGTATTTTCTGCCTTAAGAGGATCACCGAAGACTGTGATTACCAGAGTTGATTCGGAGAGCCACTGCCATATCCCACAAGTATCAGCAATGGATGCATTGAGTGCATCAATTAACCTCTCCCTCAGATCACTCCCATTAGATACAATTTTATCTGTTTTATCTGTTCCATTGGAATCTCTCTCTTTTTTCTTCTTGTTTTTCTCATTGCAATTTAAGGGACTCTTTTCAATGGATATACCACTTAAACATCCAAATCTGATCACAGCAGATGTAAACCGGTTATATGTAGTTGCCTCTTGTTGTTCCTGTTGAGCAGAATTAACCTGTTCAAGTTTTTGCAAAACAGATTGAATAAACATATTAAAATGCTTCAACCACTGGTTATCAGAATCATTAACATCTAATGGCTGATCCTGCTTTTGAACAAGAAAGTCAGAAATATATTGCTCTGGTGCACAATCAGACTGATAGATGGCATCAGATTCTGATTTAATAAAGGATATCTCTTTTGAAGAAAAATTATTACCTGTATATAAAAGTTCCATGTCGGTTTCCATCTTCACTCTCTATTTAAACTATTTAAAATCATTTATCTATTTGGGAACAACCCTAATGTTAACCTTGAACAGTCGTTTTCAACTCAAGAGATCAATTTTTTGCTATAATCTCATCAGACATAATTTTATACATGGAATTCTCATACTCTGAAGATAGCTTTTTAAGCAGATCAAACCCCTTCTGATTCTCTCCATTTGCAATGGCAACCATACCAAGGTTAAACAGGGCATCATCTTTCATCAATTTATTATTACCATTAATTATGGTTTTAAAATGCTTTTCAGCCTCCTCATATTTTTTGAGTGCATTACAGGTATGACCTAATGAAGAGAGCACGAGGTTCTGCATTACAGGCTCATTCTTAAAATCATCTACTGATGATGTATAATATCGATATGCGACATCATAGTGCTCTGCTGCATAACAGATATCAGCGAATCTCAGCTTACCGATTTTCCCTGATGATGTATTGGGGTAATCATTCAGGAGTGTTTGAAACTGCTCTTTGACAGAAGCATAGCCATCCGAAGGTTTTTTATGCTCACTATATACCTTAAGTGAGTCATTGAGCATGGCAGATGCCTTGGTCTCTGCAGAACTTATGGTGTAAACAGTTACAGAAACAATACAGATAATGGAAATAATTATTGTGAATACAATCATCAACTGTTTTTTGAGTTTTTTTGCGGTTTCGAGAGTTTTGTACATTGACTCAAGAAATGGATCTGGCTGATCCAGCTCTTTCTTACGTGCATTTGATATTCTATCGGCCATAATATATCCTCTTAAAATTAATCATTTTAAAATGTTATCTATCTAACAGTATAAAAATCAGGCATGTCAAAAATTTTAACATGGATATTACCATGTTTATAAATCAGCATGAAATTACCATAGAAGGGACTTGGAAATCCATCCTGTGTCTCCGTCTGCATGCTGAACCTTAACCCACTCATCTTTTTTTTCAAGGACTTTAAACGGAACTCCCCGTTCGACAGTAAAGGCAAGGGGTTGATCCTGCCCAGGTCCTTTTCTGACATTACATTTATCCTTCAGAGTTATCACTGACGGAGTTTTATCAACAAGGGTGCCATTTATCCATCCAGTATCATTTTCAAAATCTTTAAACTTTATCCAACCCTCTTTTTTCTCTACCACAATAATGGGATAATACATCTCAATCTTCCAGAGCACTTCACCATCAATCTTGGGAGAGGATCGAACATTGGCAAGTTTTGCTTTAATTGAGCAACGCTCCTCACACATAGCGTTACCCGAAGAAAAAAGAACAACAGTAAATAGCAGCAAAATCAAATGAACCATAAATAAAACATTTGATAACCTGAACCTATTATAATATGTTCCCTTCAAATTAATCCAGCACATCTCTTTAATATAACCTCCTATATATTTAATTAAAATTCTATTTTATAATACCAGACAAAAAACATATAGTTTAATACCCTATTACAGGAACACAAATATGTCAATAAAAGCAAAAAGCCTAAGGATATCTATTCTGACAATTAGCAACACCAAAAAACGCAAAGGAGAATAGTCGTGAACAACCTTGATATGACCATTATGAATATAAATAACCATATAAACAGCGGCAAGATATCATGCAGAACAGAACAGGATCATGTTGCAGAGCATAGAAAGCAACTTCCATCAACTATTGATTCGATCCTGGCACATATCGACGACAGTGACTGTTTTGCCCACATAGGAGATCAGCCTATTCACTTCAGCACCTCAGTGCAGGAGATGATAGAAAAGTTCAGGGAGATACTCTTTCCAGGCTACTTTTCCATGGAAAAATTAGATGGTGCAAACCTTAACTACATCATGGGGCAGACTGTATCCAAACTTCATGATATTTTAGCAGAACAGATAACTCATGTCCTTCGCCATGACTGTCTGCGATATGGACAGACATGCAGTGAATGCGAGGCAAATGGTTACAGAATCTCATTGAAAACCCTTCAGGCTATCCCGGATCTTAGGAAGATACTCTCAGAAGATGTCCGTGCTGCCTATGAGGGGGATCCGGCAGCAAAAAGCCATGACGAGGTGATTTTCAGCTACCCCGGAATTTATGCCATAACAGTCTATCGTATTGCCCATATTCTACATGAGTTCAAAGTGCCCCAACTGCCCAGAATAATGACAGAACATGCCCACAGCAGAACCGGTATTGATATCCATCCCGGAGCTACCATTGGTAAACAATTTGTAATTGATCATGGTACCGGAATTGTTATTGGTGAGACAAGCGTAATTGGAGAAAATGTCAGAATATACCAGAATGTAACCATTGGAGCACTATCCTTACCGCCAGGTGCCGGAGAAAAACTTAAAGGGACAAAACGTCATCCTACAATTGAAAATAATACTATCATCTACTCCGGTGCAACAATACTCGGCGGGGATACCATAATTGGTGCAGGGTCAGTTATTGGTGGTAATGTTTGGCTTACCAGGTCAGTGCCGCCTGACACCAAGGTGTTTATAGAGATACCAAAGCTGATATACAGATATCAGGAGGATTTATGATTATGGGCATCTCGATACCACTGATGTGGTTTTTTGCAGGAGTTATTTTTTTGGCAGCAGAGCTTATGCTTCCAGGATTCATTGTTATCTTCTTTGCTGGCGGCAGCTTTGCAGCTTCACTATCTGCATGGCTGTTTGATATAAGTCTGACTGTGCAGACATCAATTTTTCTCTTTTCTTCACTCCTGCTTCTATTTACACTGCGGAAATACAGCTTGAAAATTTTCAAGGGAAAGGTTATCGACAGTATGGATGATGATTATGGCAATTCAAAAATTGGAAAAAGTGCCGTTGTTACAAAGCAAATAATGGCTGAAATCCCAGGTGAAATAAAATTTCAGGGAAGTTTTTGGCGTGCAACATCAAAAGAGTCAATTGAGGCAGGAGATGCAGTTATTATAGACAGTCAGGTTTCAGATAACGGTCTGACTTTTATGGTAAGAAGAGTTCAAAAAGATAAACATGCATAGGGAGGGGGCGAAGATGAGTGAATCATTGGTAGTGATGGGTGTAATATCAGTAATTGTTATTGTGCTTTTGCTTAAAACCGCTGTGATCGTACCTCAGCGATCCGAGTTTATCATCGAACGCCTTGGAAGATACAGCAACTCATTGGGGGCAGGCTTTCATATACTTATCCCGTTTTTTGACAAAGTGGCTTACAGGAGATCCTTGAAAGAGGAGGTGCTCGACATTGCGTCACAGGAGTGTATTACAAAGGACAATGTCTCTGTAGCAGTAGATGGGGTGCTCTATATTCAGGTTATTGATAGCAAACTCTCTGCCTATGGTATAGATGATTACAAACGTGCAGCAGCCCAGCTTGCCCAGACATCACTTCGTTCTGTAGTTGGACGGATCGAGCTTGACAGAACCTTTGAGGAGCGGGAAACCCTGAACCAGCAGGTTGTCTCTGCAATAGATGAGGCAGCAGAAAACTGGGGGGTTAAAGTTCTAAGATATGAGATTAAGGATATCACCCCACCCAAGACTGTTATGGATGCAATGGAAAAACAGATGCGGGCAGAGCGTGAAAAACGTGCAGCCATTGCAACATCGGAGGGAGACAGACAGTCTCGAATCAACCGTGCAGAGGGGCTGAAGCAGGAGGCTATTGAGGTCTCGGAAGGTGAGAAGCAAAAACGCATCAATGAGGCGGAAGGTCAGGCAAAGGAGATTGAACTTGTAGCTTTTGCCACAGCCGAAGGGATAAAAAGAGTTGCTGAAGCTCTCCGTGTTGCTGGTGGAGAAACCGCCGCCAATTTAAGGGTCGCGGAAAAGTATATTGCAGCGTTCGGCAAACTGGCAAAGGAGAACAATACCATGATTGTTCCGTCAAATCTGGCGGATATCTCTTCTCTGGTTGCAGCTTCCATGTCTGTTATGGGTGAGGTGAGACAAAAAAAGGCTTGAAAGGTTTTTGTGACAACATTATCAGGCATATAAGCGAGGAATTGCGGGAAATTATGAATATTAACATGATTTGCAT
>CAXNND010000007.1:0-14435 GCA_964203105.1 Desulfamplus sp. | reverse complement strand
GTCGCTATCATCTATAGCATCATCACCTGAAGCACTCTCTGCATATACAGCATCAAGTGATGTAACCTTATATTCAGGTCCTGCGGCAATCTCCTGTTTAAGAGCCTCTTCATCAATATCTTTTTCAAGGAGAATAGTCATGAACTTCATAATCTTCTCGTCAAGTCGAAGGTTTCTCTCCAGCTCCTTAACAATCTCTCCTGTACCTCCATAGGTCAGGCAGAGATAATAGCCACGAGATTTTTTCTTGATTTCATAGGCAAGTTTTCTGTTACCCCAGTCTTCAATCTTTACAAGAAGCCCACCGGTCTGGGTCAACAGGTTTGTGAATTTCTTAAAAAGATTTTTTCTGGCCTCATCCTGAAGATCAGGGTCGGCAATAAAAATGGTTTCATACCTTCTCATACTCGTCTCCTTACGGATAATAAAGCCCTGACGTTATCTCTACTTTAACTTTATCAGATAAAGTTTTTAAATTTTCTGTTTATGCCAGAGCAAGGATTAAAATTATCACCTGACAGATTTCAGGTGACCTGCTAAAAATTGGGCAATATAGCACTCTGAATTTATTATGGTCAAGAAAAACTTCCATGTTGACATTGGAGTGCAGAGTCATTAAACAGAAAATAAGAACATATTTTTATTGAAGCGGCAATCCTGAATATAACCAGTTTTGCTTCAATTATTGTGGATGGCAATTCCCAAGCTATTACAAATAGCATGTGAAACGACAAAAATATCAGAGAAGAGGACATACTATAGATGGTTGGTGGAAAGCAGATGGCAGATAGAAAAAAGGTGGTAGATGGAAAACAGATGGTAGATATAAACACCATCAAAATTGGACATGGACTGGGAGAGCTTATGTTCGGGGCAGTCAGAGAGGAGTGCCGTCAATATCTTGGTGATCCTGATGAGGAGGATATCGAAATTTTTGATGGTGAGGAGTATGTTCACTGGTATTATGATAAATGGAATATGGAACTTTGCTTTGAAGCATCTGAACATTACCGACTGGGGACAATTATTCTTGAACATGAGAATGCTATTTTAGGAGGAGAGAGGATAATGGGTAAAAGCGTTCAGTATATTGAAAATTATCTGACAAAAAACAGCTACTCCTATGCAATTGAGATCGAAAAGATGGCAGATGATGAAGTTGTGCTAATTGATCTGGATGATATGGAGTGTACCTTCATGTTTCGAGATAATGTGCTTGAAGGGGTTCAGTGGAGCTATCTCTGGGTTGACGATGATACCCCTCAGTGGCCAGAAAGGCGTTTGCAGTAAATATTTTGGCAAGTGTATATCTTATATAGATTTGACAACTTGTTTTAAAGTTGTCAAATCTGAATTGGCAGACAGTGGGGGACAATTAACATGATAGACTTGGATTTAATGCCCAATTATAAAACAAAACTTTTCAGCAGGGAAATCTCATCAGACCAGCGTGTATCATCAGGAGTTTCAAGAATCAGTGGAATCTCGTCAAAACGGACATCTGCCATAATTCGCATGAATACCTCCATGCCCAGAGAACCGTCTCCCAAAGTCTCATGTCTGTCAACCCGTGAAGAGAAGGCTTTTTTGGAGTCATTAAGGTGTATTCCCATGAGGTATCTGAATCCTATAACCGATTCAAATTGCTGCCAAGTTCTGTTGAATCCATCCTCTGACTTAAGCTCATATCCAGCAGAAAAGGCGTGGCAGGTGTCTATACATACACCAATTCTGGTTTTATCCTGAACCTGCTCAATGATTTGAGCTATCTGTTCAAAGGTAAATCCAAGGTTTGTTCCCTGCCCCGCAGTGTTTTCAACCACAGGGATGGCACTGCTGGTTCTCTCCAACACCCAGTTTAAAGAGTCTGCAATTGTTTTAAGACACCGTGTTTCAACCATTTTATTAAGGTTTTTACCCTTATCAAGATGGCTGCCAGGATGAAAATTCAAGGTAGTAAGCCCAAGCTGTTCACATCGTATAAGTTCATCAAGAAATGCCTTCCTGGATTTCTCAAGCCCTGATGGTTCAGGGTGTCCAAGGTTTATAAGATAGCTGTCATGGGCAAGTATATGCTTGCTGGTAAATCCATATTTACTGCAATTTTCCTTAAATGTCTGAATTGTCTCATCGCTTAGTGGCGGGGCACTCCACTGACGTTGATTTCTGGTAAACAGAGCAAATGCAGTTGCACCAATTTTATGGGCATTGAGAGGTGCATTCTGAACACCTCCTGCGGTAGATACATGTGCACCAATATATTTCATCTTACTCTCCTGATTTTACTTGATGAATGGTTTAAAATGTAATAGAATTACCTTAGCATACTATTGATATTGTTTACATATTCTCATAACCTGCTAAATTACCCTAACCTTTTATGTGAGGTTTAATGTCTGAAAAACAGATAATACTAATTATTGATGACTCGCCGTCAAATATAAAAATACTGCACCAGATACTCAGGGATGATTATACGATCACAGTGGCAACAAGCGGAGATACTGCACTTGCCAATCTGAACATTAAACCGAAAATCCTTAGAGACAAAATGAACAGTATCGATGGGCAATCCAGAGATATTACGCCTGTTAATCTGCCTCTTCCTGATATAATTCTTCTTGATATAATGATGCCTGGTATGAATGGCTATGATGTGTGCCAGCAGTTGAAAGACAACAGGCACACTGCATCTATCCCTGTGATATTTGTCACCTCAAAAGATGATATTGAAGATGAGGAGATGGGATTCAAGATGGGAGCAGTTGACTACATTATAAAACCGATAAGCCCCTCAATTGTAAAGGCAAGAATCAAAACCCATCTACTCATTAAAAAGCAACAGGATCTTCTTAAAAACAGCATCTCTGTATTGGAGCACAGTGCAGAGATACTCCAACACAAAGCAGAGCTTGGTATGCTCGCTGCCGGACTTGCACACGATATCAACAATGTTCTTTTTGTATCCATGATGATCGAAACTCTTCCATCCCTGATTCCTGATCGCCTTAAAGAGAAGGAGATTATCAAGGAGTATGTTAATAGTACCATGGAAAGCTTGGCAATGGGCAGAGATATCTGCCGTGGATTTACCGATTATCTTAAAGATATTGGAGAGGAGGAGATGATTCAGCTCTTTCCACCCCTTTTAAAGCCCCTGGATATGTTTGAAAAAACATTTAAAATCAAACTCTACAAGGATATAGCCCCCAATCTGCCTTACATAAAATGTAAGGGGTCGCAGATCAAACGGGTTATTGTCAACCTTTTCATAAATGCCTGTCAGGCAGTTGAACGTCAGGAGAGCAGGAGGATATCCATTCGTGCATGGAGTGATAACTGCTCTATTTGCTTCTCAATCAGTGATAATGGTCCAGGCATACCTGAAAGTGTGCTTCCCCATATATTTGATGAGCATTATACAACACGTAAAGATGGCAATGGACTTGGACTCTCAATGGTTCAGAGAATTCTAAGTTGCCACAACGGCACAATTGCCTGTTCGACTGCAATCGGTGAAGGGACGACATTTACCATGACTTTGCCTGCTTTTCAGCAGTAGAGACGGGAGCAAAAAAAGTAAGACCATGAAAAGATGGACAAAACGATATAGAATTTACACATTGTAACTATTTACCATCTCCTCATTGCAAAACTGTTATTTTTTCTGCCTTGATTCTCCCCCTGATATATTGTCCAAGTGCGTAAACAGCCTGGTCAGCCGATCGGAACACAGCAAGCCCCTTTTGCTGAATTGCTCTTGCAAGGGGATCATACAGATCACCGCTATCAACCACAACTATCACAGGCTTGCTGTATTTAGCCGCAAGCTGCGGGATTCTTTGTATGATACTTTTTTCTGCCCCACATTGTCCAGACAGTGTCTCAATAACAGGTGTTAGAGGGACAATCGCCGCCACAATAGCGTCAACACCAGGGTCATTCAAAAGAGCCTCAATAACAGATTCATAGATATCTTCCCCTGCCATTGGAGTTACATCCATTGGATTTTTAACATCCACAAGCTGGGTAAGCCCAGCCTTTTCCAGTGCATTCTGAATTGCTTTTCTGGTTTTTATAGAAAAGCTTGCCATCTCAAGTTTAAAATCATCTCCAAGAATATTGTCAGCAATGCCAACCGATTCATAACCGGCATTGCTGATTGCAGCCAGTCTGTTACCTGTGATCCTTTTGGAGTGGAGAGCAGATGAAAGTTTTACAAGCCCTTCAAACTCTGTAAATGTATTTGCCACCATGGCACCAGCCTGACTGATGCAGGATTTGCATACAACATAGTCTCCGGCAAGTGAGGCTGTATGTCCTGATGTTGCTGTTTTCCCCTCTGGAGTTCTGCCTGCTTTGTAAAATATGATATCTTTTCCTTTTCTGACAGCATCCCTGACAGCTCTCGCAAACTCAAGCCCATCCATATCCCTGAACCCCTCCATATACGAGGCAATTGTTGTAATATCGGAAAGAGAGTTGAGGTGGTGCATGATATCTCCTGCTGTCATATCGATCTGATTGCCAATTGATATTGCATAGGCTGGATCCATAAATGAGAGTTTGCTCATTCTGGTTATCATATATGCTCCGCTCTGGCTTATAAATGCAGTGTGACGGGTGTAGTCTCCACGAGATTTTGGCAATCTGTCTTCAGGAATAAACAGAGAGTCATACCGACCAGGATGTGAGAGCACACCAAGACTGTTGCCGCCAAGAAAGAAGGCTCTGCTAAAATCAACATTATTTGATTTCTCATTGTTTAAAGCCTCAAAACCATTAGCAGCCTTGATCTTACGCTCAATTGAAAGCCCCTTCTCCTCGCTTCCTGCAACCTCTCCAACTCCTCCTGAGATCATAATAACACTTTGAGCTGCATCATTTTCAATCAGTTGATCAACGATCTCTTCGACCATATTTGCACCTACTGCAAGTATAAAGAGATCAACTTTTCCCTTCCGGGCTTTAAGTTGATCTATAGAGCCAAATGTTTGAACTCCTTCTATCTTTTGGATTCCCTTTACCTTTTTAGCTTCCTCTATCCTTTGACACCCATCCATTTTATGAGTTGCACACTCATAAAGGGCAACATTGCCATCAGGTGCAAGCTGTTTGGCAGATAGATTTGGATCAGCCACACCTTGATGAATAATAAACAGGTTTGATCTGTCGAAACCATTTGCAATTATATTCTTTAAAATAATCCGACCAGGATTTAGCGATTTTGCTGAAACTCCGATAATGGCAATTGATTGAGGGTGGAGCAGCCTGTCAATTTGAGCCACAGGACGGGGTGGCGGCAGAAGTTTAGGCAAAGAGAACTGACATAAACCATCCAAAGGCACCATCAGATATCTGTAAAATGCAAACGGATTGATCTCAAGCTCTTCAATCACATAGGGTGCATCAGGATTCAACGGGGAGAAGTGGTTGGCAAGTTTTATCATTGCTGCAAAACACTCCTTTAACTGCTCGTCTGTAACCTTTCTCTTCTCTCCTCTGCCAATACCGGTGAGTTTGTCAAATGATATGGTCTTTTTGTAAAGGGCAAAAAATGATTCTGCATCAACCATCTCTGTGGATGCAGATACAACAGCCTCTCCAGTTCTGAAACGCTGGGCATATAGTTCTGTGTTTGTTCCGCCAAGTCCTGCTGTAAGGGTCATACCTAACTCGCGTGTGCGTCTGAGACTTACAAGAAGCTCGTTGCCAAATTCTGATCCGTCAGAAGGGAGAAACTCGCATATTATAACCCCTCTGATATCATTGTGTATCTGTTTTACAAGCTCTTCGTGGTCAAGGTTACGGTAATGTTCAGGCGTATGGTTTGCACCATTGGCTTGAGCCTGATTTCTATCCCCTGAATTAGTAGGGATGCCATCGGTTGTATGATGATTAGCGTGCATTAGCATATTCCGCATAAATATGGCACTTTGTCGCTCTGGCACCTCGTACATCATGCTTCTGATTGCAGAAAGTATGTCAGTTCTGGTTTTGTTTACAACCCTCACCCCTCCGGCATCGCTCTTATGGACAATGAACGGGGAGACAATTTTAATAACAACCTTCTCTCCTGGTATGTCAGATATTATTTGATCTTCAAGCCGCCCTTCCTTGTCGAGAAAATGGTATCTCATTGGTGTCTCCCCACCAATTAGCCTTATAAGCTCATAAACCTCATATTCAAACAGATAGTCTCTCTTTTCATTGACCGCCCTGTCAAAAAGAGCTTTTACTTCCTCAAGTTTTACATATACTTTCATGGTTATGCTCCTCTTAAGAGTCTGATTTTACCCTCTGAATGCTCTCTCTTTATCTGTTAATTTTACTCTTAGATCATTGTAACTAATGATTATGACATGGAAAATATAACTTGAAAGAGTGGGCAGTGCATGTTAGAAATTGAACCTTTCAATAAACAGAACCATAGAACAATGCAAGATTAAATTAATGCCCTTTGGGCAGGACTGTTCATAACATTCTGATTTGATAACCAATAAAATCGAAACTCCCATACTATCAAGATATATAAAAAGGAATAATAATGGTTAATATTATATTAAACATAAAAACAAATATTTTGGTTATAAAGAAATACCTTCTGTTTACTGCAAGTTTATTTGTATCTGCCGTATCTTTAGTTACCTCCACATTTATCATAATGGAGACACCCGTGGCTGCTGAATCCTCCGGTGTCAAACTCATTGACAGAATTGTGGCTGTTGTCAACAATGATGCTATCACCCTTGTTGAACTTAACAGTGCCATACAACCCTACATAGAAAAACTTGAATCTTCCGGTTACAGCCCAGAGAAAAAGAACGATATTGTAGATAAACTTACAGGTGATATGCTAAACCGGATGATAGAACGCAAATTGACGGATCAAGAGGCAAAGCGTGTTAAAATAACTGTTTCAGATAAAGAGGTTGATAACGCAATTGAACGACTGAAGCAATCTCAGTTGATGAGTCAGGAAGAGCTTGAAAAGGCAATTAAAGATGATGGACTCTCATTTGCTGATTACAGGGAAAAGATACGTGAAGAGATATTACGACCGAAACTTATCAACCAGAGTATTAAATCAAAGGTTGTGATTACAGATAGCGATATAAAAAAATACTATGAAGAGCACAATCAGAATTTTTCCGGCAAAAAAAGATATTATCTGAGAAATATTCTCTTAACATCACCAGACTACTCTGGATCAGTAGATAAATCAGGCGAGAATGGCTCAGATACAGACAGGGAGGAGCTGAAGAGGAGAGCAGAAAAGATTAAACAGAGGCTTGATGCGGGTGAGGATTTTAAGACAATTGCAACAGCAGAATCTCAAGCACCCAATGCCCCTGAGGGGGGAGACCTTGGTTTTTTTGATTGGGATATACTTTCCGATACTATCAGAAATGCAGTTGAACCACTGAAAGCTGGTCAACACACTGGGGTCATTGCAACGGATCAGGGGTATCAAATTTTTTATGTTGAAAATATTGAGAGTCAGAACTTAACCAGCCTGGATGATGTCTCAAAGGAGATTTCAAAAAAGTTGTATGATGATATTGTTGAAAAAAAGTTCAGGGAGTGGTTAGACGATCTGAAGAAAAAATCCCATATCAAAATCATGCTGTAAAAAGTCTGTTAATTTCATAAGGTGTCAGTTTTATAAGGTCATGGTGAAAGGAGAAATAACATGGAGATATTGAGCTGTACCGAACTTGCCCGCCCAGAGGGGCTTGGAGAGGTACTTGATCTGATTCAAAAGCACAAGCTGAATGAATCCATGATGGATAAGGAGAATCAGACTCTGCCAGAGTTGCGCAAGATCATGGAGCAACTCTCTCCGCAGTCCATAGGTTGCATCATTGAAGCTATCTCTTCATCGGATGACCAGCAGTTTGTCTGGAACCACGTTGGCGATGAGCGGAAAGAGGAGATACTGCTCGGAATATCAGACGAAATCAGGGTTGAGCTGGTTGCCGAAATCAAGCCACGGGCACAAAGCACCATGATCAGGGTATTTGATCTCCACAAAGGGCGTCTCAGACAGATTCCCATAGAATCAAGAAAGGACCTTGCAGGTGCCAAACCTATTTGGGTTGATTTAGTAACACCGGAAGATGAACAACTTTCCTGGGCAAGGGAGATATTTGGTGTTGATATTCCCAACCCTACTGAATTGACAGACCTTGAGACCAGTGCCCGCTTCTACGTTGAAGACAATGGCGAGATACATCTGCACTCCAACTTTCTGCTTGATAGGAAAGATGAGTCCCGCAATGTGACTGTAGCCTTTATTCTGAACAAGGGCACCCTCTTTTCTGTAAGAAGTGAGGAGCTTCCGGTATTTCGTCTGCAACGTCTGCGTGCAAGGGCTGAATCAGGATATGTGGCTGAAGCAAAGGATATTCTTCTCGATCTTTACGCTGCTGATGTGGAGTATTCAGCCAATGCCCTTGAGAATGTATATGCCGAGATGGAGAGTATGAGCAAGCTCGTGCTCTGTGCCCGCATCAGTGATGATGAGGCTGAAGACATGCTCTCGGTTATTGCCGCAGAAGAGGATCTGAATGGACGCATACGACGCAATGTTCTTGATACTCGAAATGCCTTGTCTTTTCTGATGCGTCGAAAAATCCTCTCTATAGATCAGCATGAGGAGGGAAACGAGATTCTGCGGGATATTGACTCTCTTGACGGACATACAGCATTCCTGTTCAACAAGATCAAGTTTTTGATGGATGCAACTGACAGTACAATCAATATTAACCAGAACAAGGACATAAAGAGGTTGACCGTCCTGAGTGTGGTCTTCATGCCATTGAATATACTTGCAGGTATTGGTGGCATGTCCGAATTTTCCATGATGACCCAGGGAGTAGCCTGGCCCATTGCTTACGGCTACCTGATGTTGGCAATGCTTGTCCTTGGTGGTTTTACCTTTATTGGACTGAGACTTTACGAGAGACGTAAAAACCGGATATGGCTCAAGTCGAAACGAGGTTTATAACTCTATTTTAGTCCTGTAGTTTTAATGATAAAAGACAAACTCCAATTAAGATAAATAGCAACATAAATAATGGGATATAATGAACTCCTTTTCAACCGATGCAGTAGTTTTAAGACGGACGGAGTATGGTGATTATGATTTGATAGTCACCTATTTCACCCGTTCAATGGGAAGAATATCGGTGATAGCCAAAAATGCAAAAAAAAGCGTCCGCCGCTTTGCCGGAGCACTTGACCCTTTTATTGCCATGAATATTGAGTGTTCATTGCCCAAAAAAAGAGGTCTTCTTCCTGTTTTGAACAGCGTGGATATTGAAAATCCATTTGCTAATATCCGCACAAGCACAGCAAAGACAGGATATGCAAGCTACTGGATTGAGATAATAAACTCGTGGATGGAGGAGGGAAAGCCAGATGAGGCAGTTTATGCTCTCATATTCTACGTTCTTGACTCCCTTAATCTTGGCAAAATTCCAATGGAGGTGTTAAGCGTCCTTTTCCAGATGCGGTTTATGGGAATATCTGGATTTACACCTAATCTGACAGGTTGCGGTCAATGTGGTATCCCTCTTGATGAGATACGCCAACACAAAATAAATTTTGATGTGGCTGCCGGCAAACTTGTATGTGACAGTTGTCGTGTCAAAGAGATGGACCAAAGCATCTGTTCACTCAATGAGACAATATCAGACTACTCACCATTTCATCCAAAAACTTCATATATAGTTAGTCAGTCAACATGCGGAATCGCTGTCTCCAAGGGAACTCTAAAACAGCTTTCATGGATGAGCAATACTGATATCAGGCGGGCTGAGAGGCTCAGATTTTCCAGAACCGCTGTAAAAGAGGGTGAGCATCTTTTAGAGGGCTTTATTCCGTGCCATATAGGTCGAAATATGAAGAGTTTGAATTTTTTGCATCGTATCAGGAGCATCTCCGATTTATACTGAAATTCAGTAATATTAAGGGAATAGCTAAATTAAGGATTGAAATGGACACTTTATTTTCAATAAAATCTGATGGATTACTTGATATTTTTCAAAGAACCGGAATTGAGTTAAGAACAGAAACTGACAATTATTTTATAAAATATAATACATTATGAATATTAGACAAATCCTTGAAAAACAAGAAATAAAAGCCTCTGTCCCATGCCGTGTCGATCTTGGGGGAACACTTGATATCAGCACTTTTTTCCTTCCGCTTAACTACTTTAACCCTGCCACATTTAACATTGCCCTTGATATGAGAACCACAGTAACCCTCTCTCCCTGGAAAGATGGATACATAAAAATATCTTCTAAAGGTTTTTTGGATGCTGAGTTTGAAGCGGGCAAAGAACCATTTGACCACCCAATGGGGCTTATGTTTGCAGTGGTTAGTTTTTTCAATGGGAATGGAGTTCATGTTCAGATTGAATCATCATCTCCGCCAAGAAGTGCACTTGGTGGCTCGTCTGCTGCTGCTGTTGCCATGATTGCGGCATTAAAATCAGCTTTTAAAAAAATGGAATCTGAAACTGGACTAAATGAAGAGGGCGAAAAATACGTTAATTTAATAGACCCCTCGCAAATTGCCCTGCTTGCCCATTATATTGAATCCAGTGTTGCTGGAGTACCTTGCGGATTGCAGGATCAGCTTGCAGCAGCTTATGGCGGTGTCAACTGCTGGTACTGGAAAATGGGAGATAGCGGCATCTCCTTTACAAGAGAAAATCTTATAATCTCAAACTCTTCCTGTATGGATTCTGTGAGAGAAGATAACAATGGAATTAACAGCAACATTCTGGTGGCTTATTGCGGAATCCCTCATGTGTCAAGTGATATAAACAGCAGATGGGTCAAGAGCTTTCTTGCCGGTAAAAATCGCGATAAGTGGCAGGATATTATCAAAATCACCCACTATTTTTCCAATGCCGTTAAAAATCGGGATTTCAGACTTGCTGCATCCTTGATGAATCAGGAGACAGAGCTACGCCTTGATATGACCCCTGATGTGCTTGATAAAACCGGTAAAAATCTTTTTGAGTGTGCAAAAAAACAGGACTGTGGTGCCCGATTTACAGGTGCTGGCGGTGGAGGATGCCTCTGGGCAATCGGTGATAAAAATAATATTGAAATTCTGAAAGATAACTGGAAGGATATTGTGGATAAAGAGATTGATGCAGATATTCTTGATACAGTTGTTGACTTTAAGGGTATTCTATTTTAAATAGACTTCTTGCAGAATTAAATTTCTATCCAGTAAAATCAAGGATCAAATCCCAGTTTTGCAGGAGATCAAATAATTACTAAAAACTTTTGCTGTGGTAAATCTTGGGTTTGAGAGATTTTGGGGAGAGACACTTTGTAGTTTATGTTAAAAACAGATATTTTTTAAATCTAAATAAACAGAAGCGAGAAAAAATGAACTTTCAGGATGTAATTCTAAACTTGCAGAAATTCTGGGCTGACAAGGGCTGTGTGCTCATACAGTCCTATGATGAGGAGGTCGGGGCAGGAACTTTTCACCATGCAACACTTTTAAAATCTCTTGGTCCAGAGCCGTGGAAAGTGGCTTATGTCCAGCCATCAAGACGACCAACAGATGGACGTTACGGTGAAAATCCAAACCGCCTTCAACACTACTATCAGTATCAGGTGCTTCTAAAGCCATCTCCACCTGATGTGCAGCAGCTCTACCTTGACAGCTTGAGAGTGCTTGGTATTGATCCTCTGGAGCACGACATCAGGTTTGTTGAAGATGACTGGGAATCACCGACTCTTGGGGCATCAGGTCTTGGCTGGGAGGTGTGGCTTGATGGAATGGAGGTTACCCAGTTCACATATTTCCAGATGGCTGGAAGCCTTGAACTCAAGCCTGTCTCTGTGGAGTTGACCTATGGACTTGAGCGGCTCTGCATGTATCTTCAGGGTGTCAACAGTGTCTATGATCTCAAATGGAATGATACTGTAACCTATGGGGATGTCTATCATCAGCAGGAGGTTGAGCAGTCAACATATAACTTTGAGGTTGCAAACACAGAGCTTCTGTTTGATTTTTTTCAAAAATACGAGGCTGAATCACTACGTATTGTAAAGCAGGGAATTGTCCTTCCAGCTTACGAATTTTGCTTGAAATGTTCACACACATTCAACCTTTTGGATGCAAGAGGGGCAATCAGCGTTACCGAGCGAACCGGCTATATCGGAAGGATAAGAAACCTTGCAAGAGAGTGTGCCAAAGCTTATGTGGCACAGCGGGAAGCCCTTGGATATCCACTTTTAAAAAATATAGAACAGGCGTAGGTGCAAGTGATGACAAACCATAGTTTAGTGGGTAAAAAGAACTTAGAAAATAGTAATTTGGATATGAAAGGTATTTTTGTTGTGAATGACCTTTTAGTAGAGATAGGTGCAGAGGAGATACCCGCAGGTTATATCGTTCCTGCGTTGGAATCATTCAGAGATAACATCCTTAAATATCTTGATAAGTTTCGTATTGACCACTCGGATGCCCAGATTTTTGGAACGCCGCGCCGTTTGGCAGTTATTGTCAAAGATGTGGCTCAAATGCAACGAGCACAAACATCAACTTTGACAGGACCTCCTGCAAGTGCTGGATTTGATAAAGAGGGCAAACCCACAATTGCTGCACACAAGTTTGCTGAAAAAGCGGGTGTCTCCATAGAAGAGATAAAAGTTGTGGAGACAGAAAAGGGAAGCTATCTGACAGCTCTCAAGCAGGAAAAATGTGAGAGTGCGGCAGCCATTCTTGAGTCAACTCTTCCCGAGATTATTCTTTCCATTCCTTTTCCCAAAAGCATGAGATGGGGTGATCTTGCCATAAGTTTTGCACGCCCTATCATATCTGTATTGGCACTTTTGGGTAAAAAACCTCTTCAATTTGAGATTGGTGTCTCAACTCCATTGAGCCAGAACATAAAATCATCAGATTTTGTCTTTGGGCACCAGTTCATGTACCCTGGAAAGTTTCGGGTCTCATCTCCATCAGAGTATAAGACAGTTCTTCGTGATGCTGGTGTAATTGTGGATATTGAAGAGCGAAAAGCACTTTTAAGGGAAAAGATCGAGGCAGTTGCACGAGATAGTAACAGCACGATTTTGGCAGATGAAGAGCTTATCGACATTGTTACCAACCTTGTTGAATCTCCTTATCCTGTTCTTGGCAGATTTGATGAAAAATTTCTTGAAGTACCGGATGAAGCTCTGATTACAGCCATGAGAGAGCATCAGAAATATTTTTCTCTTGTAAGCGTTGTTTCTGATGATTGCACAGGTTGTGAAAATTCAGAGAATAAAGGTGATGAAACCGCGGCGAAACGAGGCTCACTTAAACCCTGCTTTATTGCTGTAAACAACACCTTCACAAAAGATATGGGTGTAGTTGCAAACGGTCATGAAAGGGTTTTGCGGGCACGCCTTTCTGATGCCCAGTTTTTCTATAAGGTTGATCTTGAATCAACTATGGATATGTTTGCTGAAAAGCTCAAAAAAGTTACTTTTCAGACACAGCTTGGATCAATATTTGAAAAACGGGAGCGTCTGGTTAAGCTCGTATCCTATATCGTGGATATGTTCAAATTTGATATCCAACCCGCTAACAGTAAGTCTGTTCAAGGAGATATTCTGACACCTGACAGAGCTGAAACTCTCAGAAAAAACACTATTCGTGCTGCCCAAATATGTAAAGCTGACCTTGTAAGCCAGATGGTAATTGAGTTCACCAAACTCCAGGGGATTATCGGAAGAGTCTATGCAGAAAAGGGTGGGGAAAACAGCGAGGTTGCCAATGCCATTGAACAGCACTACAGACCAGTCCATTCAGGTGGAGAGCTTCCTGATACATTGACCGGCAAAATCCTTGCAATTGCAGACAAGATAGATACCATCTGCGGCTGTTTCTCAATTGATCTTGTTCCAACTGGTGCATCTGATCCCTATGCACTCAGGCGACAGAGCATTGGTATTCTCCAGATTATGATGGCGTCAAATTTTACCTTTTCACTCACAGAACTTGTTGAAAAATCTGTATCTTTCTATGTGTCCGAGCTTTACAAAGATATTGATTTAGAGCAACAGACTTGGAAGCAAAAGGCTGTAAGTGAAAACGTTATGGGCTTCATTAAGGTACGAATGACCAACATGCTTGTTGAGCATGGAGACTCCAAAGAGGCGGTTGCCTCTGCATTAGCAGTTGGATTTGATAATGTTCCTGACGCTGTCATGCGGATAAAAGCCCTTGATGTTTTAAGGCAGGCTCCTGATTTTGAACCACTTTCTGCTGCATTCAAGCGGGTGGTAAATATCTTGAAAAAATCAGAAGCTGCTGAGAAGAAAGATTTGTCAGCAATTTCTGAGGCAAGTCAAAAAGTTGAAAAGGTTGATGTTGACACAGCACTGTTTTACAGTGATTCTGAACATTCA
>CAXNND010000006.1:0-14498 GCA_964203105.1 Desulfamplus sp. | reverse complement strand
TAGAAACAGGTGATCATGAAAAAGGAATACTCTTTTCCAGATCTGTTTTTAAGGGTAAGCTCAACGCTGTAGTTGCCCTTGAGAATACTGAAAATAATGCAAAAATGACTTTATTGACCATTCAGCCCGGAAGTTTTGCAGTTATAGATAGTAGTGATATGCAGGTAAATAGCTATGAGGTAAATTTAGGCAAAGAGTCGGATTCAATTTCAGATAAGATTGAATATGGAGATATGGTTCAGCCACGAAGCGGAAAATCAAAACTTGATCAGGCAAAGATTATTGTTGCAGCCGGAAGAGGAATTGGAGATCGGGAAAATATCGGGCATATTAAAAATCTGGCAGCCTGTTTCACTGACGCTGCGGTTGCAGGTTCACGACCATTGATTGACATGGGGTGGATGCCCTATGAGCAGCAGGTGGGAATTACCGGTGCTCTGGTTTCTCCTGATCTCTACATGGCAGTGGGAATTTCCGGATCATCCCAGCACATTGCAGGCATGAAAGATTCAAAATTTATTGTAGCTGTCAATAGAGATCCAAATGCCGCAATTTTCAATGTCTCTGATATCTGCATTGTTGAAGAGAGCCTCAATTTTATTGAAACTTTCACTGGTATATTAGGGAAATAAAGTCTGAGACATTTGATGTTGACTTGATTAATATGACCATGATAAAGCATTTCAAAAACAAAATACAATATTTGGCTTTTACTTTTAAGACTTATAAAGCCACATTCAGGAACAAAATATCAACTTGAACCAATCACAGTAGATGCTCTTCAAACAATAGCAACAGCCGGAGAAATTATGCAATCTCATGGGATACTTCTTGGTGCCGGTACAAATGAAATGGAACTTTTGACCGTCTGGATTGAGGGTCAACTATTTGGAATCAATGTGGCAAAGGTGCAGTCAGTTGAGAGCTTTGATAAAAATCTTGTAACCTCCATGCCTGAAAATCCACCGGAAGTTTTAGGCATGCTTCTCCACAGAAACAGAACTATTCCACTTATCGATCTTCAGATTCTTCTTGATATCAGATCCAAATCACTACACGGAGTCGATGATTCCAATATACATCATCGAAATATTGTAGTTATTACAGAGTTTAATAATCGACAGAACGCATTTAAAGTTCAAGGAGTTAACCGTATATTCAGATTTTCATGGTCCAGTTTTGTTCCAATAAACCCCTTGATAGGTTCTGGCTCTTATGTTGTCGGCTCTGTATGTGCAGATGGACATGAGATCATGGTACTTGACCTTGAACAGGCACTATCCTCTGTATTTCCACAGATGGTACTTGAAGAGGTATCAAAAGAGACCCTGCATAAACGAGATAATATAAGCAGGGACAAGTTAAATATCATCTTTGCTGAAGACTCATCAACCATACGAAAAGGTGTGATCAGGGTATTAAAAGAGGCGGGATTTGTTCAGATAAAGGATTTTGAAAATGGACAGTCAGCTCTTGACTACTGCATGTCGCATGTGCCTGAACTCTCTGATTCTGACTCTTGCACAGTGCTGATTACAGATATTGAAATGCCCCAAATGGATGGTTTAACACTTTGCCGTATGATCAAGGAGCACAAAACACTCAAAAATATATACGTTGTTGTATTTTCAAGTTTAATTAATACCCAGATGGTTGAAAAGTGCAAGAAAGTTGGAGCAGACAAATATGTGACCAAACCGGAGAGCAACGCTTTGATTGATATACTTGATGGTCTCTGTTTATCATAGAATCATAAGTAACAGGTGCTATACATAAGACAATATGAGATGAGAAATTAGTAAAAAGGTGATAACAAAATATGGTGGAATGTCTGCAGGGAAATGTTTTAGATGAGCTTTTAAAGCTGTTAAAACTTGAGAAGATCGAGGAGAATATCTTTCGCGGAGAGAGTCAGGATTTAGGTTTTGGCAATGTCTTTGGAGGACAGGTGCTTGGACAGTCACTCTCTGCTGCAAGCCAGACAGTTGACGCCTCAAGACAGGTTCACAGTATGCATGGCTATTTTATGAGAGCCGGAGATTCATCAAAGCCCATTGTCTATACAGTTGATTGCATAAGAGATGGAAAAAGTTTTACCACAAGAAGGGTTGTTGCCGTGCAAAAGGGGCGTCCTATATTCTCCATGTCTGCATCTTTTCAGGCTCAAGAATCTGGGTTTGACCATCAGGACACCATGCCTGATGTTCCAGGTCCAGAAGGTATTGAATCCCAGACAGAGGCATCAAGAAAAATCGCCCATCTGCTCCCAAAGCACCTTGTGGATAAATTAGTGTGTGACACGCCCATTGAAATCAGGGTTATCAACCCTGTGAACCCCTTTGCCCCCAAGAAGATGCCCCCTAAAAAATATATCTGGTTCAAGGCGATCAGCAATATCCCTGATGACATTTCGATTCACAGGTATATGCTTGCCTATGCATCTGATTTCAACCTATGCACTACTGCATTGTATCCGCATGGCAAAACATTCTGGTCATCTGATATGCAGATGGCAAGCCTTGATCATGCCATGTGGTTTCACAGGGATTTCAGGATGGATGGATGGCTGCTCTATGACATGCACAGCCCAAGTGCCTGTAGGGCAAGAGGACTCAATATCGGCAACATCTTCACCAGAGATGGCAGCCTTGTTGCTACGGTTGTCCAGGAGGGGTTGATTAGATACAGAGGTGAGCATTGTTAAGGCGGAATCATTTACCGCTTTTTGGAATTAAGAGAATAGACAAATGCAAGCAGCTCTGCCACCGCAATGTAGAGAGCTGGCGGAATCTCCTCATTAATTTTGAGGGTAGATAAAACCTCAACAAGATCAGGATCGCTTTTCACAGGAATTCCATGCTCCTGGGCAAGCTCAATGATATTTTCCGCAATTCTGCCGCTGCCCTTGGCAATAACCTTTGGTACTGCTTCCAGCGAAGAGTCGTACCTGAGGGCAACGGCTTTTTTATCTCTTGTTTTTTTCATATAATTCTTTTCGGACTCCTGACAATTCAAAAAAATGAGAAAGCAACATAGATCGCCCATTATCAACTGATGTGAGTTGGTAATTTTTCAACTCTTCTAACAAGTAAAAAAGCAACTAAGCTTTTGAATATTACAAGAGTTATCTTTTAATAACCAAGCCTTGACCAGTTGGCAACGGCATGACCCTATATCGCCGTGCATCAAACCACTCATCCTCAACGATTTTTTGAGTTCTATAAATACCAGCCCATTCATAATCATCCAGAATGATAATTCCACCCCTAACAACTAAATCAAAAAGTGCATCTAACACTGCAATTTCATACTTTGCACTGTTCAAATCAATATGCAGATATGCAATCTCCTTTGGACAATTCCCGATAAAAGATTCGGGTAGCAACCCTTTGATCAGTTTAACCTGTTCATAACCGTTAAAACGCTCCTGTACCTGATCAAAAAAACCCTCTTTTTGATCTGTGAATTCAGCATGACCCTCTTCAGGATGATAATCGTAAGTATCATAACCCCAGAATATTTTTGGAAATTTTTTACCACCCAAATAATCAATTACAGTTTTTATGCCAGTACCCCAATAAACTCCACACTCCACAAAATCTCCTGGTAATTGAACACATTGATAAGCTGAACAGGCTAACAGATACCTACGCCATGAAATTGTAAAATCACTCTCATTTTTTATGTTTGTCAACCATGCATTTTGAAAAGCTGCATCATCATTTAAGGAATTATTTCTGCCCCAGGTGAATAAATTGTCTGAAAAATAAAATCCTGGTTCGACCAACTCAACAACTTCATTCATCAACTCTACAAAACGGGGCACATCTCTGATACCCCAACTTGTTTTATTATTAAAATTAACGATTCTGGTCAATTCCGGTTTTATATTTTTTGGTAAAATATTGATTAGTTTATTTTGTCTATCGAAAACTGCTTCTTGCTTATCTAAGGGAGTGACATGGTCAGAACTTCCAGTGAAACGAACAGCAACTTCCTCAAACAACCCTTCAATATCACGCACCAACTGTGGCAGGTCAAATAGGCGGCAGGTGCTCAGGTTATCCTGAATATGACGTCGTAAATTGGCAATCTTGCTTTGTTTGCATGCCTTTTTTTCGCATTGATTATCTAAATATTCCACCTCATTAGATGTCCCATTTTCATACCAGTCTGATGCTAAATTCACAGCTTTATCTTCATAATCCTGCAATGTGCAGGTAATAAGCTCAGGCAAACCAACAGAGTTAAGGAGACTTCCAGCCATTCGTGATGCAAAAGTTCTTCCACTCAGCGTTAAAATAGGCAGCCCCATCCATAGGGCATCGTTTGCGGTTGTGCCGGCATTAAACGGAAAGGTATCCAAAAAAAGATCTGCAACCTGATACCGAGCCAAGTAGTCCACCGGAGCTACTCGTGATGCGAAAACGATCCGATCCGCTGAAACTCCATGCTGCAAGGCAGCTTTTGTCATGTTTTCCTGTGCCCATTTGTTGTCTGCCAATAACCACAAGACACTCCTTGGAGAGTTTTCTAAAACATCCATCCTCTTTAAAATCCTTATCCAGCAGGCAAACATCTCTTCAGTGATCTTGTAGTTATTATTAAATGAGCAGAAAACAAAAGCATCATCAGGTAAATTACAGCTTGACCTTGATGGTTTTATACCAACCTTGCGTTGTCGATCAGAGACCTGAAAAACATGGGGCATATAAAGCGGCTTTTCAGTAAAAAAGCTGGTCTCTTTTTCAGGAATAATGAATCTGTCAGCAAGAACATAGTCAATGCCAGGAAGCCCTGTGGTGCCTGGGAAGCCTAAATATGTAATCTGCACAGGTGCAGGGCGATATTTGAAAATATTGGGTCTAAGCCCTGATGTTAAACCCTGAAGATCAACAAGAATATCAATCTCGTGTGATCGGATAGAACGTGCTGCCTCCTCATCACTCATATCTGCAATTCTAACAAAATGATCCATTGCCTTGATAACACGCAGACGTAAAGGTGAAGTATCCTGAGGTGTTGAGCAGAATCCATAAATCTCGAACTTTGACCTGTCATGCAGCTCAAAAAGTTCAACTGTTAATAATGAAACTGCGTGTGTACGAAAATCAGAGGAAATATAACCTATTCGCAGACGTTTATGGTGATAACCTGACTTATCGGACATAATATGTGCATCAGCAACAACTTTGCTCTCAACAAAGGCGATTGCAGTATCAAGCTGCTGCTGAGGGTCGTTGGTTGCACTTAACATGGCTATAGCAGAAGTGCCTTTTATCATTGACTCCATCGAAAGCCCAGCCGGATGTTTGTAAATAGGCCACTGACACTGTTTTTGCCGCAGATGTACCCAATGAGATATGACATCAGGCTGCTTAGGTTCTAATGTCAGGCTTATTTCCAGCATTAACTCTGCCTCTTTGTAGTTTTTGACAATCTCCAGCAGTCGCCCAAGGTTATTTAATGCCATAAGGTGGATATTTTTTTCTGATGACAAGACAGAATCCTCAAGAGCAAGAATAACCCTCCATTCATCAAGAGCCTCATCAAATCTGCCTTGACGCTCAAGGGCTGAACCTAAATTAAATCGTGCCTGAATAAAATCTGGGTTAAATGATATTGCCTGTCGATATGCCTTTTCAGCCTCAATTAGTTCTCCAGATTCACTTAAAGCAACCCCTAAATTGAAGCATGCCGCATAGACCAATGGTGAATCAGTATGCCCTATCCATTTGCGATAAAGGGCAATTGCCTGATCTCTTTGACCTGCTGCAGCAATTTTTTCAGCCGCTGCCATAACCTCAATTATCTCCAGTTTCCCCTGCTTTGCTTTTAACAATAGTGAGTCTGCCAACATCGCTATCTCCTTTTTTTATTATAACCACATCCATTCCCTCTAAAATCAAAATTATGGATTACAATGTTTATACCGATCGCATTGATTTTTCAATCGTTTAAATCAGTTAATTGGTGGCAACAGGTATTGAAAACAAAAAAAGGGGGCAGAAAAAATAACTCTGCCCCCCTTTTTTTATTGTTTGCGTGATTGAGTTATTAGTTCAAACCAAAATTAACCAAATTCCACTGCAACTCACCGTTTGGTCCTGGTATAAATTCAAAATATCCCCAAAAGCTAGCAGTGCCCTCTGGGGTTGTATAAATAAGATTAGGGATAGTTATATTGAAATCAGCTCCAATCTCAGGATTGTCTGGAATATCTACAGATGCGACACCTTCTTCACGGGCAAGAGCAAGATCAGCTTCAGTGTAATCTTGAATACACTCTTCATACTCCGGAATATTTACAGATGCGACACCTTCTTCACGGGCTATAGCAATATCAGCTTCAGTGTAGGTTTGGATACACTGTTCTACAGATGCTACCCCCTCGCTAAACCCGTTTTCATAAGCCTTGGTAATATCCTCTTGAGTATAAGCTCTAATTTCACCTGATATCGCAGATACAGTAAAAACAGAACATACGAACAAGCTTACAAACACGGTAATAAACAGCTTCATTTTTTTCATAAATAAATCCTCCAAATAATATTTTAATAGCAAAAAACCGGTCTCTCATCAACTATCTTGACGGTTGAAACATTCATCTGGAATGATTATAACAGAAAAAGATATGGTCAGGAAAGAAAAAAGTATTTCAATGTTTATTCCCTCGTAAAAAGTCCAAAATCAGCATTTTTTAGAGTTATCTGATTTTATTTATGACGCATTTTTGAAAAATAGCTTTTTACGAGAACATCATACTTATATCACTTTAAAACTGGCACTGATTTTAAAAACATCTGTGGCTGGAAGATTCAGAATATCATAAACCCCCGTCCTTTCAGATATATCTCGTAGGTTAGTTTCAATAATATCCATAGATTCTGCTATAAAAGTAAACCATATATTATATCTATGGCTTCGCATATAGTTGTGGGTCACACCTGGATATCCATTGACGACTCCTGTAAAAATATCTATCTCATCATCAGGAACTGAGGCTGCACAAAGAGTGCTGAAAAATCCAAGCTTATATGGCCCAAAATTGCCTCCAAGACGCCGGATAATACCCTCTTCTTTTAGCCTTTTAACCCTTGATATCAAATCATCTTCTGATAGACCAAGCTCCTCTGCTATTATCTTGTAAGGATGAGGAGCGATCGGGAAAAAAGTCTGAATCCTGTTGATTATACTTTTGTCTATTATATCAATTTTAGCCATAAAGATATCTCCTCAAATAGTGTGCGGCAAAAGGTATTAGCACAACAAAACACTTGTATTATCAAGAATGCTGATAAAAAAAGCCCTGCACATGATATGCAGGGCTTTTATAGCAAAAACATTGTAAATGACTATATCACATAACTGAATTGATCATACACAGCCGGTCGGTTTTGGAAGACCAGCCATCTTACAAGCACCTTTTCCAGGTCCTGATGGAAAAAGTTCATAGATGTGTTTCAGTTTGAATTTAGTAAGTTTTGAAAGAACGCGTACCATTGGTGCAATACCATTCTTTTCATAATAATCCTGAAGTACATTAACTACTGACCAATGCTCATCATTAAGCTCTTCAATACCTTCCTGCTGTCTTACGTACTCAACCCAGTCGTTAGTAAATGTTTTGTAATCAAGCAAAAAACCGTCTTCATCAACTTCAAAAGTGGTTCCATTTATCTCTATGGTTGCCATTAAAACTACCTCCTGTTAAAAAATAAATTGATATTCTATTAAGTAAGCTTGCCGTCTTATTTTTTAGAATTAATAATTTTTCACAATATCTTAGTCGGATACTCTTGTCAATATGTAGATTTATCTGTTTTAAAAAAATATTTTTAGTCAACACGGAAGTAAAACCCATTGAATACGGATATTGTAAAATACCCTGTTTTTTTTATTGACAAGGTTACAGAACTCTTTTAAAGGTAAACCATACTAAAAAAGTATGGATATGGCTTTTTCATACTATCAAGTAATTAATGAAGAAAATATGAAAAACTGTCAAATTGGATGATTCAACAAGAGGAAATAACCATGTCTAAAAAAACATTATCTCTGAGGTTGATGTGTCTCTACTGCACAACCTTGCTTGTATTTCTCTTTCTGGAGCAAACCAACCTGTATGCCAAGGCAGGTGCTGAACTCCAGAAAGGGAGATCCGATGGTATTGTAATTGACCTCGCGGCTATCCCTGGCGGAGAGCAGATGCCCGGGGTAAAATTTTTTCATGATCTCCACACTGAACAGGTGAAGGAGAATGATTGCAGTGTCTGTCATTTAAAGGAGAATGGCCGGTTTGTATTTAGATTCAAACGTCTTAAAGATACCACTACCAAGACTGATATGGCGATTTACCACGATAACTGTGTTGCTTGCCATGCTGATGCAAAGGCATCAGGGAAAAAAGGGGGACCTCTAAAGGCTCAATGCAGGGATTGCCATAATACCAAGTCCACTTTTGAGTCAACATGGAATCAAATTGATTTTGATAAATCTCTCCATAACCGTCATGAAAAGGCAAAAAACATAGTCAGCAAAACAAAAATACAAGAAGCAGCCAATGCTGCCGGTGAGAAAGAACCAAACTGCAGTGCATGTCATCATAGCTATGATGAAAAAACACAGAAGATATTTTACAACAAAGGAAAAGAGGATTCATGCTTTTACTGCCACAAGGATGTAAAAGTTGATAAGGCAGATTCAATGCGAACTGTTTCTCATAATGGGTGTGTGAATTGCCATCTTGTTGAGATGAAAAATTTTGCAGGTCCAATCAACTGCAAGGGATGCCATGATGTTGAGCAGCAGAAAAAAATTGAAAAACTTCAGGATATAACCCGCCTGAAAAGAGGTCAGCCAGATATGACCATAATGACGGGTTGGGATAAGGCAGTTGCACCATCCAATGCAGTGGCCACTTTAGCCAAAGATACTCCAAAACCTGAAGAGCTTGATAAAGTTTTAAAAACTCACATGAATCCGGTTACTTTCAACCACAAGAATCATGAAAAAACATCTAACAACTGTAGAACCTGTCACCACGAAAGCCTGAACAACTGCAAGGAGTGTCATACAGTCACCGGTAGCGACAAGGGTGCTTTTGTCAAACTTGAGAAGTCCATGCACGATGCTAAAAGTGAGAAGAGCTGTATCGGGTGTCATAACGACAATAAAAATATTTCCGACTGTGCCGGTTGCCATGACCAGATGCCAGCTAAATCTTTTGCAGATGGTGATAAAAATTGTTCCACATGCCATATAGTTGATGCAGGGGCAGTTAATCTGACCGCAATGGACAAATCTGCTATGCAAAATACAGCCAATAAAATAGCTGAGGAACGAAATGCGGTATTTAAAAAGGTTGCCAATGACAAGATACCTGAAAAGGTAATTATTGGTTATATTATTGATAAATACGAGGCTTCCGAATTCCCACATGCCAAAGTCATAGCAGCTATTAAAAAGCGGATTGAGAAAAACAGCATGGCACAGACATTTCATGGTGATGAAACGACCATGTGTATGGGATGTCACCACAATAGTCCTGCCACTGAAAAACCTCAAAAATGTACATCCTGTCATGGTAAAACAGGAATTAAGTCTAATGACAGTGATGGAAGACCCGGTCTTAAAGGGGCATATCATGGTCAGTGCATTACCTGTCATCAGAAGATGAAGGTAGAGACAGTCGCTGCAACAGACTGCAATAAGTGCCATAAAGAAAAGAAACAGTAATTTTATAAAAACTACTCAGATTAACTCAGAACAATTGATTAATATGACCTGAGCAAAAATAGAGGAATAATATGACAATTACCCGAAGGAAATTTTTAGGCTGGATAGGCGGTGCAGCAGCGGGGTCAACCGCTCTGACTGGAACCTTGGCACATGGTGCATCCAATAAGGAATTCAAAGGCTATCCCGGTAGTTTTGGCGTTCTGCACGACATAACAAGATGCATTGGATGCCGAAAATGCGAACAGGCATGTAACGAAGTCAATGCCATGCCTGCACCAGCACAAAAATTTGATGACCTGAGTGTACTGGAAAAAGATCGCCGGACAACTGCCTCTGCCCATACTGTTGTCAACAGGTTTGCCAATACGATGAAAAAGACTTCAGGAGACGATAAAAAAACCGAGAATACTGCTACGGTAAACACCAGTTCCCTTTATGTTAAAAAACAGTGCAACCACTGCCTTGAGCCTGCCTGTGCATCTGCCTGTTTTGTAAAGGCATTCAAGAAGGATAAAACAGGGGCAGTAACCTATGATGAATCTTTGTGTGTGGGATGCCGTTACTGCATGGTGGCATGTCCCTTCAATATTCCCACATATGAGTATAATGAACCTCTGACACCAAGGGTTATGAAGTGTACAATGTGTCTTCCACGTATTCAGGATGGAAAGCTTCCAGGATGTGTGGAGATATGCCCCAGAGAGGCTTTGATGTTTGGTGAGCGGACAGAACTGATTAGACAGGCCAGAATGAGAATCCAGAAACATCCTGATCAGTATGTTGATCATATTTATGGCGAACATGAGATGGGTGGAACGAGCTGGCTTTATCTTTCGCCAGTGCCGTTTAATGAGGTTGGCATGAGAGAGGATTTGGGTACCAATTCGGGTCCTGAACTGACTGCGGGAGCTTTATCTGCCGTTCCCATTGTTGTGGGGCTGTGGCCTGTGCTTCTGACCGGTGTCTATGCCATCTCAAAGAGGAAGGACAAGATTGCCCATGAGGAGCAGGCTGAGGCAGTTGCCAGAACCCAGGACGCTGCTGACGAGCTTATGGCAAAAAAACTTGCGGAACTTAAGAAAAAAATGGTCAAAGAGAAGGAAACAGCAATTAAAACAGAGGTAAAAAAGGCATTGGATGAGGCAGCCAGAATAGCAAAAACGGCGGAAGCGACAAAAGTTGCAGGAACAGCAGAGGAGGAAAAATAGATGGGACTGCAAAATACTATAAAAGACAGGTTGGCAAATAGCAGCCTAATAAAAAGTAACCTTATAAAACATCCTCTGATAAACAAAATCGAGTGGACACCGGCTAATATAGCTACTGCTGTGATACTGGTTCTCGGTTTTATCCTTACTGCTGCACGTTTTTTCGGTGGACTTGGTACTGTTACAAATCTTGATAACAATAATCCATGGGGGATATGGATTGGCTTTGATCTTCTCTGCGGCGTTGCTCTTGCCGCCGGTGGATATGTAACCTCTTCCGCCTGCTATATCTTCGGGCTTAAACGTTTCCACTCTGCCGTCAGACCTGCCATTCTCACAGCGTTTCTTGGCTATGCCCTTGTGGTCTTTGCCCTCAACTATGATGTGGGACGCCCCTGGAGACTTCCCTATCCTATTTTTTATTCACCCGGAACATCCTCCCTGCTTTTTGAGGTGGGTCTATGTGTGTTTCTCTACCTCAATGTTCTCTTCATAGAATTTACTCCGGCAGCGTTTGAGTGGCTTGGTTTAACAAAAATACGCACTTTTGTGGTTGGTCTCACAATGCTGCTTACCATTTTCGGTGTTGTCCTCTCCACCCTGCACCAGTCTTCACTTGGTGCTCTATTTCTGATTGCACCATCTAAACTTCATCCTCTCTGGTATTCAGGATATCTGCCGGTTTACTTTTTTATCTCAAGCATGTTTGCCGGTATGTCCATGGTAATTTTTGAAGGAAGTCTTGCCCACAAATATCTCCATCATAAAATGGATGAGACCCATTTGAGTGAGAGTGATGGGGTTGTGTTGGGATTTTCTAAAGCCGCCTCCTTTGTGATGATGGGGTATCTCGGCATCAAACTGATAGGTCTTGCCATCGACAATAACTGGCACTACATCTTTACCGGATGGGGAATGTGGTTTCTTCTTGAACTGATTGGCTTTGTGGCTCTTCCATCATTCATGTATGCGATTGCTGCCCGTGATAAAAATGTCAAATTAGCACGTATTGCCTCTGTTCTCGGTGTCCTTGGTATTATATTAAATCGACTCAATATATCCCTTGTTGCGTTCAACTGGCAACTGCCTTCAGCCCAGCGGTATTTCCCAAGTTGGATGGAGATAGCCATATCTGTGTTTGTTGTCACTATTGGGATTGTGGTTTACCGGTTAATTACAGCCTACATGCCTGTATTTTATGAACATCCTGATTACAAACATGAGGAGTCCTCAAATGACAGTCATAGGCACCATAACGATTAAAACAGTTGGCAATGAATTAAAATAGCTATTGTAAAATTACAGGAGGCAATGAATGATGGAACACATTTTCTATACACTTCAGGATTTTATGGTGCATACCAAAGGAATTACATATCTGATTATGGGTGGACTTCTGATTGCTCTGCCTCTTTTCTGGCTCTTTCTGACCGGAAGAGATGAAAAGAACAAAACATTCTGAACAAAAGGAGATACTATTAATGTACGAATTTATAACAGGCTTCATGTTCTGGCTGGCTCTCGGGGTTTGTGTGGCAGGCATGATTGTCCGAACAATCCTGTATTTCAGAGGACTTCAGTGGAATCTTGACCGTGTAGCTTATAGGGCATATCCGGTTGAAGGTTTTAAAGGTGCCATACGCTCAATATACAAATGGATTCTCCCATTTGGCACTTATGGCTGGAGAAGACAGCCATTTATGACCGTGATTTTTTTCTCGTTTCACTTGGGAGCTGTTTGTGTACCCCTTTTTCTTTTGGCACACAATCTCTTCCTTAAGGAAAAATTGGGATTCAGCCTTGTTTCAATGAATGGCGGTGCGGCAGATTTTTTAACCTGGCTTGTGGTGGCAAGTACGGTTCTTATAATATTGCGTCGGATTGCCCTGCCTGAGGTACGTATTCTGACCAACTGGTACGACTATCTTATAATACTGATTTCAGTAGCACCTTTTATTACCGGGCTGATGGCACGATATGAGATTGGGAGCTACTCGTTCTGGCTGCTGGCTCACATTATCAGCGGTGAGATACTGCTTGTTGCCATTCCATTTACAAAACTGTCACACGTATTTCTGTTTTTTGCCTCCCGTGCCCAGTTGGGTATGGATTACGGTATTAAACGCGGTGGTTTAAAGGGGACAAAAATGGCCTGGTAACCCAAAGGTCATATAGATGACCTGACAGATTCCGGTCATGTATAACGATTTGAATTTCAAGGAGAATTGAATCCATGCCAGAAGGTATATTCTGCAATAAAAAGCCCATTAATACACAGGAGGAGCTGACGGCACTTCTTGGAGATACCAGTGGGTTACAATATTACAAAGAGATGAAAGAGCTTGATGTTGACACAAAGCTCTTATGGACAACCATTCAGAACACATGCAAATCCCGCATCCGAACCTGGCTTGAAATATGTGCCCACTGCGGTATGTGTGCAGACAGCTGCTTTCTCTATCTTGTCAACGACAGGGATCCCAAACAGGTGCCTGCATATAAAATCCAGTCAACCCTTGGGGAGATTGTCAGAAAAAAAGGCGATGTTGACAACGAGTTCATGCACATGGCCATGGAGACCGCATGGGCAAAATGCACCTGTTGTAATAGATGCGGCATGTATTGTCCTCACGGTATCGACATGGGAGTCATGTTCGGGTATCTCAGGGGACTTCTCTACCAGCAGGGCTTTGTACCTTGGGAGTTGAAGATAGGTGCTGGTATGCACAGGGTCTATCGTGCCCAGATGGATGTTGCTGAAGAGGAGTTTGTAGAGACATTCCAGTGGATGGTTGAGGAGAATGAAGAGGAGTATCCAGGGTTGACATTGCCCGTTGATGTTGAAAATGCTGACATCATGTACACGGTAAATGCAAGGGAGGTCAAACACTATCCTGAGGATCTTGCAGAGGCAGCAATACTCTTTCATGCTGCTGGCGAAAACTGGACAGTTCCAAGCAAGGGTTGGGAACAGACGAGCCTTGCAATGTTTGCCGGAGACTGGGCTGCCTGTAAGATGCAGGTGGAAAATGTCTATGCAGCCATGGAGCGGCTCAAACCAAAACGCATGGTGGGAACCGAGTGCGGTCATGCCCATCGTGCAACAGTTGTGGAAGGACCCTACTGGGCGGGTCGTGAAAATGGAAAACCTCCTGTTGAATCAATCCATTACATTGAGTGGTTAGCAGAGGCATTGAGAGAGGGAAAGCTCAAAATTGATCCGGAAAGAAGAATCAAGGTGCCTGTAACCCTTCAGGATTCCTGCAACTATGTAAGAAATCATGGGTTAAGAGAGACTGCTCGGGAGATTTTGAGCTATATTGTGGAACCCGGTTACTACCGTGAGATGTCTCCGAACAGAGAGCACAACTACTGCTGCGGTGGGGGCGGAGGTTTTAATGGTATTGGACTTTTCAGACCACAGAGAAATAAAGGGCTTATAACCAAACGGGATCAGATTCTTGCGACCGGTGCGGAGCTTGTCATTGCACCATGCCACAACTGCTGGGATGCTATCCGTGATCTTGAAGAAGAATTTGAAATTGGCAT
>CAXNND010000005.1:0-14611 GCA_964203105.1 Desulfamplus sp. | reverse complement strand
GCAGTGGCGGGAGTCCCAATTTTAACAACCGGCGAAGATGATGAACCACCTACTGTAATAATGATAAAGGCACTCCCGCTGTTACCTTTAGTATCTTTGGCTGTAAGAGTAATTGTATGTTGCCCTTTTGAGAGAATTGCACTTGTTATTGTACCCCCGCTTCCCATCACACCATCAAGATTGGAACTCCACAGCAGCGAGGAGTCAGCAATGGCATTTGCCTTATAATCCTTGGCACTGCCTGTGAATGTGATATTCTCTCCGACATTAAAGGACAGGTCACCTGAAGGGGCACTAATTGAAACCTGGGGAGGGTTAGATGATGTGGAGGAGTCGCCAACTGTAATGGTAATGGAATCTGAATCTAAGATATTGCTCTTGCTGTCTGAAAGGGTAAGGGTAATTTTGTGGGTTCCTGCTGTCAAGGTAGCAGAGTTAAAGCTGGCTGTTGTGCCAATGCTTCCGTCTAAACTTGAATTCCATGCGTAGGCGTAGGTTTCTGTGGCTACGGCATCGGCAATTTTACCGACAAAAGCGACAGAATCACCTTCAACAAACACCTGATTATTAGTGGGGGCAAGAATTGCAATTCCTGCTGATGGTGTTGCTGGTGTTAGAGTGCTGTCTCCACTGTCTCCGCTTGTGGCAATTATTGTGAAAAGCCCTGCGATAATGGAAACGATAACTCCCAAGGCTTTTACAGCCTTCCTGCAATTTCTGTTAAAATCCTGATTGTTACAGCTATTAATTTTAATCATGTCATATCTCTCTTGTTTTTAAATTTTATATTTCTGAATTAGTATTCTTGACTGTGAATCCTTGACTGTGAATCTTGTATTTTTGGAAACTGAAGGGTAACCTGTTGTTGATCTGGTCAAATAAGGAATTTTTTTAATCAATGCTATCTTGTCTATTCTGGTAAACCAGCACTGTAAATCCAACCAAAGCCCCTGCAAAAATGGCAACAATATCACCCAAATCAAAAGAGCCTGCAATAAAATAATCATCAACAGTTTTCAGAAACTTATATTGCTCAAACCAGTCAGGTATAAACCTGATGACAATAGTGTCAAAATATTGTCCCACTTCAAACAGCACATTCACAACGCACCAGATGAAGGCAGCCATAAAACAGCCTGTTTTTGACTCTCCGACAAAAGCACCGGTAATCATGGTAAAAGAGAAGGTATGCAAAAACGAGGCAATATTCCTGTCAAGAGTTCCAAACAGGTCTGGTAAAATCCTGTGAAGAGCCTCTCCAGAAGAGTGTAAATAATTTTGGACAAACCAGGTAGATTCGGGCGGGCGATCGCTTAGGTATAACAGAACACCCAAAGAGAGCCCTGCAAAACCTGTGAAAAGACGAACATAACTAACCTTAGATATCTGACGTTCTCTATTTATATATCTCCTCTTCAAACAAAATTCCCCTTATCCTGATTTTGATTCTGCTCAGATCATGACACTGAATTGATGCTCTTCCGACTTGAGCAACTCGTTTATGATCGATTTTTCAGACAACTTTTCAGGTTCAACCACCCTGCACTCCACTCTGTGCACATTGTATCCATGAGTCTGCAAACGCTCCTTGAGTTCTGGCAGCATAAGTTTGAAAAAATTGGCAGTCTCCTCATCAGAGACCTGAAAGCCACCGGTTATATTATCTTTTAGAACAGAGAAGTCAGCCCTAACTGGTCCAAGATTGGTCATCTCCAGGAAAAGCGAAACTCTCAGAAGCGAGTTCTCTCTTGGAGAGCCATTATCCTTGTCTTTCTGCCCAAGGTCAATCATCATCTGACCAAAGCTGAACTGATCATTGCTAAACATCGGAAATGGTATGATATACTTTCCAGATTCTGACAGATGGCTGTTGAGCAATTGAACATTCTCAAGATTTTTTATAAACCCGGTAAATACATGAACATCCTGCACAGATAATGGTTCAGATGCTTCAAAAGCTGAACTGGCTATAAAATTTAGCACAGCACCTTTGATATCTTCCTGAACAAGATTAGCAGGATTAGGCAAGGGAGATTTGTCCTGGACAGTAGAACTGTCAGGGATCAAGGAGCTGTTTGATGTGAGCGAGTTGTTTGAGGTAAGAGAGCTGTTTGAGGTTAAAGGGCTGTTTGCCTTCAGAATGCGGTTTTGGGGAATATCACTGGCTGAAGTTGCAGATTTTTGGACACCAGATTTTTGTGATGAAGACAGAGCATTTTTTACCATATCAGAAAGTTTCTTTTCCATCAGTATTCCGCTTTTCTGGAGCAACTGGGGCAGAAAATTGACATCAGCCTTGTCTGACTTGAGTGCAGCAGACATAAACAGATTTTTCATGGTTGTCTTGTCTGCAACCAGGGCATCGGAGTGTGTCTGCTCCATCTGCTTACTGATAACTCCTTCTTTTGCATGATCTGCAGAATTTTTTATGTTTGGAAAGAGTGCTGATGCAAGTTTGGTGAACCCCTCAAAAGGCTGATTTTTTGCGAAAAACTGCAATGCAGAATTTGACAGGGCAGAGAGTTTACTGTCTCGAGTTTGAGAATTGGTTAAAGGAGTCTGCTTTTGAGTGTTGACTTGAGTAGTTTGGCTCTGCATACCGGTTAGAGTATCTGGAGCAGCTTTTGAAGGTGTGGTTGAGGCAGGAGACAGAAGAGATTTTTTTAAAAGCATATCTGCCTTGAGCAATTTCAGGTCTGGTAAAGAGAAGATATTTTTTATCAAAACTGTCTCTCCATCTGATCAGACATATATCTATCCATTATGAAACGCTATCTCTCCATTTTGACAAACTTCTCTTTCAGACTTATCACCAACTGCACCTCACCTCGAGGCATGGAGAGTTTGGATGCAATGGTGTCAACATCAACACCTTGCTGATACAACTCAATGATCTTCTGCTGCTGATCAATCAGACTATCCTCTCTATTAACCTGTGTTGAATCAACTTTTTTTAACCATTCAGGATCATAGAATCCTGAGGAAGAAGATGAACCACGAAGCCCCTGGGCATTACTGCTACGGCTACCAGTATCAGTTTTGCTCTGGCGTGGGTTATTCTGATGCTGGTATATAGATTTGTCCTTGGAATTTAATATCACCTCGGATCTGGATAGCAGCAGATTAATACTGATGATCCTTGAATCAAGGGCATCATTGAGACCTTTAATAAGACGCTGCTTCTCCTTTATCTGATGCTCAAAAGTGGCTGCCGCAGATTCTGAACCTTTAACAACAGGATCGAGAAGATCGATAATATCCTGAGCTGCGCGGTCAACCATCTCCACAGCAGCCTTCTCTCCCATAGCATTTATCAATTTGTCTATCCGCTCAACAACATCCTGATGGATTGACTCTGTCAAAGATTTAAGCTCATCACTTTTGATTACATTTTGCAGCTCAATCTCTGTTTTTTTCATCCGTTTGATAAAACGCCATAAAAGCATAATAAGCACAAGATTGATAAACAGTTGGGCGGCAATCCATAGCTCAATAACAAGCAGTTTGTTCATGCCTCACCTCCAGGCTCATGGACTAAATCCAGGCTCATGCACTACCCCCCCCAAAAAAAAACTGTTCTATCTTGTTACAACAGCTTTAATATCTTTCATTACGACAACAGGCACATTCAGACCTTTGAGCCCTTTCAGGCTATCTGCAACTTGTTGGGAAAGTCCACTATAGAGAAGTGAAGCCTCAACTGTAATTTTGCCATTAAACTTTCCAACATCAATTTTCTCAACATGCTCCTGCATCGGCTTGAGTCTTTTATCGCTTATTACCTCTCTTGCCCTGGCTAAGTTATCCACAGGTTTACCCTTTCCATCTCCAAAAACAGTTCTATAGATTATTGTATTTTGAGGCAGGTAACCCTTTTCATCAGGAACTCCTGTTGTGTATATGACAGAACCCTTACTGTCTTTTACTGTCACTTTAAGCCATATCTGACGGATATTGGTCAGTCCGGTGGGAACCTCATGCCCTGCCCCACTGTTTGTTATTCTGAATACAACCTTATCCCCTTCAGATTTAGGGTCTATTTTCATATCAACAGAATTTTTAAGACGATCCTCTGCCATTTGAATAAGGGCTTTACTCTGCTCTTTTGCAATATCGTTATCTTTTGCCATATTCATCTCGTTTGCAGCAATTGCAATGTTTCCACCGACAAAATAGTGGGTAAATATATGATCTCTTTCAACTGATCCGTCAGAGGCAGTTCCGGGATTTTTTACCCTTGCTGTTGATCCTGTAGAGGGATATCCAGGTCTTTGATACATGTGACAATCTTGGCACTGAACACCCTGTTTGCTGTATGGACTCTTCTGCCACTCCTGATAGGTTGTCTCCAACCACGTTCCCAATGTCACATGCTTGACATCATGGCATGTTCCGCACAGTTCAGATTTTGTGTGAAACTCCGAGAATTCAGATTTATGATAATCTGATTCAGAATCTTTAAACGGACCTCTTTTGACTCCAGGGTCATCCTCTCCATTTCCAGGGCTGTATTTAAATTGTGCATTGTAAACTGCGTATGCACCTGTGATTGAGTGGCAATAGTCGCACTGAACCCCCTGCCTTGCAATTGGAGCAATTTTTGATCTCTCATCAGATGTTTTACGAGGATAGCCTGTCACATAACCAACAGGCGTATGGCATATCTGGCAGTGTTCAGCCTCCTCTATTTCAGCTTTGTCTGTAAGCCCGACAAGACCTGCATTGGCAACTTCATTATAAATAAAATCGTCAGATGCAAGATTGTGCATTGAGCCTTGCCATTGAGCGTATATTTCACCATGGCATCCACCGCATGTTTCAGGCGATATAAACTGTCCAAGCTGATAATGAGCTGTTTTTCCATCTTCCGATTGTTTTGAAGACCTTACAGAAGATGCTGATGAAGCCGAAGATAATACCTCAAAATGCCATCCATATAAAACAGGTGACAAAATTAGAAGCAGAAAAATAAAGATGAATTTTTTCACAACAGATATCCCCCATTTACTGTTCCAATACTCTTTGGGTCTAATTTATAAAATCTCATAAACATCCCTAAATATATTTGCAACTATTTACTACGCGACAGTATCAACCAGATTGCCTGGCAAATCTGGTTCTCTTTTTCTTCTGTTTTTATTTTGATCTCTCTTTTTCTTGGAGATTCTGTTTTGCTCCTCCCTGTTTTTTTTCCTTGTCTCAACATTGACATTGCCGGATTTTTCAGGTGAGATGACAGTTGTCTGTTCGACATTCTCTCTCATAACCTGTTGATTATGAAGAACTCCAGGGTCGGGCTGCAAAGGTTTAAGGTGGTGTGTTGCATCGTGGGCAAGGTTGGATTGCTGAATCACATGAGTATGAGCACCCTCTATTGTTGTCATTTATACCTCCTTGATATCTCTTATGTTCATGTCAACATTAAAATTAGCCTCTCAAATTGCCATTCAAGCCATTTGAATAGATATAATATGGCTTATCAAATGGTTATTATCCTGTTTTAAAGTTTACAAACGCAACTTTATTAAGTTTCATATCAGAAAAAGATTGATTTAAGGCACCCTTAACCTTCTCAAGCAGCTCACTCTCTGTAATTTTATCCCCTTTGTCCGATTTGAGTGCCTCATTAATGGCATCATAGATTACCCCCCTGTAATAGGGCAATCTGCTGTTGATCGGATCAAATATGGTTGATTTGGAGTATTCAATTGAAATATCTACTGAAATATAGGTTATGCCGTCCTGCCTGTTCGGGGTAAGCACCATAAAATTCTCAAGTGTAATTGTATCTGGTGTCAACTCCTGTGATTCCTGAATATTCATATCAGGGACTTCGGGTTTCACAGCTCCGGTATCTGCTGTCTTTGTCTGCGTTTGGGATGAGGAGAGAAGTTGATCAACTTTATCCTTGAAAAAGAGGAAATACAAACCTGCCACACAACCAGCCATTAAAGTCAAGATAATAAAAATAACAATAATAATTTTTAGCACAAAACGATTTTTTACAGGCTTTTCTTTCTCCACATCCACAAGATCAGCAAGCTCTCTTACGGTATCACCTGCAAGGGTTTGGGTAGATTCATCTGCATCATAATCCGGACTTTCAAGAATGACCTGGGCATCATCTTCAGGAAGTGAACTTTGAACACCCTGAACAGGAGTGGATATATCATTAATCTCCCTGTCCATATCCATGTCTGCCAAGATATCCTCATCTTCCTCATCTGTGCCGGCAAGAAGTGCATCAATGTCGTTCTGGGATATTATATTTTTTACACTGTCATCTCCACCATCCTTGGATCTGTCAAATACCTTCTGATCAGGATCATTGCCGCTCAATGCCTGGGCATCATATGATGTCTGAGTATCACTCTCCTGCAGAAAACCATCAATATCATCCTGGGAGATATCATTAAGAAGATCATCCATCTCTCCATCATTGAGCAGATTATCCAGATCACTACCTGTAATTTCGTCATTGCTGTCAAGATCAAAGTCAGGTTCATCTTCAGACAGGTTCACCTGAAAAGGCTCTTGTTCTGATAAGTTCTCCTTTTCAATTTTTCGACTCAAAAGAGCATTAACAGTATCCTGGGTAATCAGACAATCCTCTATATTCCACGCTTCAGATGGATCAATCTCCTCCTTGCCGGCAATATTATCAGACTTGCTTGCATCTGGTACCCCCCACCCCTTCCAGATGACGATACACTGTTCTCAAGCTCATCCAGCCCAAAGTCATCCGTCTCATCTGCATTGATACTCCCCATGCCTGCAAGTTCATCAAGATCAGATGCCGGCATATCATCGGTAGCCATCAGCTTGTCAATATCATCCTGGGAGATCAGATCGAATGCACCGCCATCTTCCTCCTCCTCTCTATCGTTTATAAAAATATTATCGTCAATATCAGGAGTATTGGTATCAATATCTTCCGAGGTGGTTGAACTTAGCATCCTTTCAATGTCATCCTGGGAAAGTTCACCAAGATCATCATCGTCACCGTCCTCCAAATCCTGTGCTTCATCTTTAAAAGATGTTGTGTCCTGGACTTGAGGCAATATATCCTCATCAGGAGCTGATACTGCATTCATAAGCCTGTCAATATCATCCTGTGAGAGTTCTCCGATAATATCGTCATCATCGACGGCTTCTGACGAGATTTGATCAATATCCCCTCCCTTATTGGCAATACTATCTTCTGCCTCTTCAAGAGACTGGGCATTCAGAAGTTTGTCAATATCATCCTGCGAGAACAGGCTATCATCATCATTGGGATCAGACATTTTAAAACCTTTTTACAGTCAGCGTGAGAAAAGAGAGATTAATCTTGAAATTGAGTTTTAAGTTTTGCTTTCAGCTTGTTTAAAATGGTGGTGTGAATCTGGCAGATTCTTGACTCTGTGAGGTTAAGTACCTCTCCTATCTCTTTCAGGGTCAGCTCTTCATAATAGTAAAGGGAGACGACAAGTTTCTCCTTTTCATTGAGTCTGCTTATGGCATCAGCCAGAAGGGCCTTCATCTCAGCCCTGTCAAACTCTTCGGAAGGAGTATCTTTAACCTTCAGGCTTGATAGAAATCTTGTTTCAGAGGATGTTTCGTTGTTTTTTGTTTTGAGGAAAGCGTCCATACTTAATATTGTCGCTCCATTAATCTGGGTGAGAATATCATTATATTCATCTATGGTTACCCCTAATTGGGCGGCAATCTCCTCGTCAGAAGGTGTTACACCACTGGTCTCCTCAAGCTTTTTGGTGGCAGCAGCAAGCTCCTGAATTTTTTTGCGGATAGAGCGTGAGTATCTGTCCATGCTGCGAAGCTCATCAAGAATTGCACCTCTGATTCTGTATTGAGCATAGGTCTTTAGTGTTACATGTTTATCAGGATCAAATTTGTCCACAGCATCAATAAGACCTAATGAACCAGCACTGACAAGTTCATCAAACAGCACGTTTGAAGGAAGTCTGCGGGCAAATCCTGAAGCAATCTGTTTGACTAAAAATGCATACTCCACGATTCTTGATTCCCGCCATGAAGCATCTTTAAGAGCATTGTGTTTCAATTGGCTGCATCCATTATTTCAATTCATAGTATCAATAATTACTTAATTAACTACATCTAAAATTTTCTTCATAAAAAATTTGATATTACCATCTGAAGATAATCTGATCGGTGAGTCTGCTATCTTGCGGGCAATCTCTCTGATTGCCTGGGCAGAAGGGGACTCAGGTGCATAGTCCATAACAGTGCTCCTGTTTAAAACCGCCTTCTGTAGTTTGGGATCAGAAGGTATATTGCCAAGATATTCCAGAACCACATTTTTAAGAAAACGGCCTATTGCACTGTCAAGGGTCGCATAGACCATTTTTGCATCTTTTTTTGAATTTACCACATTAACCAGCAGTTTAAAATACCTTGTTCCATATTCCTGGGACATCACCTTCATCAGTGCATAGGCATCTGTAATAGATGTTGGTTCGCGTGTTGCAATTACAATACACTCATCTGCTGCGGAATTAAAATACAAAACATTAGAGGATATACCGGCACCAGTATCAAGCAGAATAATATCTGCCATATTTTCAAGGGTTTCAAACTCGGTCAGAAGGTTGAGTTTCTCCCCGTGTGTCAACTGGGTCAGATTTGCAAATCCTGAACCGCCGGCAATTATATGAACACCGTGGTGAGTTGTCACCATAACTTCATTGAGTGTCCTCTCTCCGCTTATCACATGGCTGATATTATATTTGGGTCTTAGATTGAATATAATATCAATGTTTGCAAGCCCCACATCTGCATCCACAATAACGACACGTTTGCCAAGGGCGTTCAGGGCAATTGCCAAATTTCCCACCATGTTTGTCTTTCCCACACCGCCTTTACCGCTGGTAACAGATATGACTCTTGGGACTCTCCGACTGCCACCAACAGAGATAGAAGAAGTTCGCCTTGATAAAGAGTCTGTTTTGACAATATTTCTCAATCCGCTTGCCTGATCCACTTTATTATCTCCTCTGACCCATATTGTTTAACTCTTTGCTTGCCATAACCTTTTTTATCTCTCCCCACTCTGCTCCGCACCCAACATGATACTCAGAAGGTCTCTTGTATCTGGAATAATCAAATCTTCCGGTACTCTCTGTCCGTTAGTAATAATAGATACTGGAAGCTGCAAATCACTTATCTGATCAAAAATTTTGCCGCAACGTCTTGTCTCGTCAACCTTTGTAAAGACATAGGTTTCAGGATTTAACCGTGAGAATGAGTTGACAGCCTCACGCATATCTAAAAAACCAGTAGTGACACTCAGAACTAAATGGACGGAAATCTTGTAGTCCCCCCTGATCACATCAGAGACCTCCCGCATTCTCACAGTGTCAGAATGGCTATGTCCAGCAGTGTCAATAAGCACCACATCCATGCTCTCCATCTTTTTCAGGGCACGTATAAAATCCTCCTGATTAAAGGCTGCAATGCACAAAAGCCCCATGATTGAAGCATAAGCCTTGAGCTGCTCAAAAGCACCTATCCGGTAGTTGTCAATCGAGATCAGCCCTACCCTTTTCTGTTTTTTTATGCTCAAATCTGCCGCAAGTTTTGCAATTGTTGTGGTTTTTCCAACACCTGTTGGACCAACAAAGGCGGCTACATGAGGCATACCTGAATCAAGTGGTCTTGAAAAAATATCACGAGTGTGAATATCTTTCATGCACTCTCTTATCACATGCTTTTTCAGTGGCTGAACAATACCCCTGTGTCTTGCCAGATCGCTCTCCATTGCAATTGATGCCCGCTGCAAAACAAGATGTGCCCGTTTCTCTGAAATGCCGGACCGAAGCAAGGATGCCAAAATACCGGCAGATTCCGTGTGGTTACAGAGGATGGATTCCATTCCGCTGCCAAAGCCCACAAGAGATATCAGATCCTTGATATTGCTAAGTTCATCAATTATGGATATGTCAGAACCAGAACTCTCTGTGCCCGAAGATGCAGAAAATATCGGAGAAGAAGAGGAAAATGAGCTGTTCACAGGGTCAGAAAATGTTCCCGAAGCACGAGACTCCACCTCTTTTTTTTCAGCAACCTTTGGGGACGCCTCCACCTCAAACATATCGCTTGCATAGGGGTCCCTTGGGCTTTTGGGAATCCTGCGAGTGGCAAGTATCATGGCATCAGGTCCAAGCTCCTCCTTGATATCAGCCAGGGCTTTTTGAATGCTGCGAGCTTTGTATGTTCTGGTGTTAGTGTTCATTTTTTAAGTGTCACCTTTCCACCTGCCTGAAGATTAATGTCATCCACAATTTCAGCATGAGAGACTACAAACACCGAAGGCAGGGCATGTTCGATGAGTTTTCTGAAGTGTCGGCGTAATGCAGGGGAGCACATGACCACCGGCTGAACATCCATTGCAATCTGCTTTTCCACCTCAACACTCAGAGACTGCACAATCTGTTCTACTGTCTGAGGTTCAACTGCAAGATACGATCCATGTTCAGTGTGCTTGATATTTTTGGTGAGCATCTCCTCAAGGGTACGATCGATGGTTATCACCTGAAGCACCTTGTTTGGCTGAATATAAGGGGCAAGCATACCCTTTGCAATCTTCTGTCTTACATATTCTGTCAAGAGATCCGGATCCTTGCCCATTGGTGCATAATCAGCAAGTGTCTCAACAATTGTCAACAGATCACGGACTGATATTCTCTCTCTCAGCAGATTTTGTAAAACCTTCTGAACCATACCAATGGTCATAAGGGCGGGAATCAACTCTTCAACAGCTTTTGGGTTGGATTTTGCAAGATTATCCATAAGATGCTGAACCTCCTGACGTCCAAGAAGATCATAGGCATTCTTTCGGATAATCTCTGTAAGATGTGTTGCCACAACAGTTGAGTTATCAACCACAGTATAACCTGCAAACTTTGCCTCATCCTCTCTCTCTTTGGGAATCCAGAGTGCCGGCAGATGAAAGGCAGGCTCTGTGGTTGGAATGCCGTCAATTGCACTGGCAATCCCGCCTGGATCCATGGCAAGCTGATGGTTTACCATAAGTTCACTTCCTGCTGCCTCTACACCTTTGATAAGGATACGGTATTGAGCAGCACTCAACTGAAGGTTGTCCCTTATATGGATAGGCGGAATGATAATACCCATTTCAGTTGCAAACTGCCTTCTTATTGCCCTGATTCTGCCAAGAAGCATTCCATCCTGCTGCTTGTCAACAAGCGGAATAAGTCCATAACCAACCTCAAGTTCAATTATATCCACATTGAGCAAATGCTCAACATCTTCAGGAGAACCCGGTTCTTCCGGTGTATCTGAAGTTGAAGCACCGGCATCAGACTGTTCATCTTCAATTTTTTTCCCACCCTTAAGAAAATACCATGTTCCTGTAGCTAAAATAACGGACAGACCCATGAATGGAATGCCTGGAAGCCCGGGAATAAGCCCCATACAGAATATAATAAACGATCCAATATAAACAGGTGTTGCACTTGAGAGCAGATGGCCGACAAAATCCTTGCCCATCCTGTTTTCAGAACCTGCCCGTGAAACTAAAAGACCTGAAGCAGTTGATATCAGAAGAGCGGGAATCTGTGATACAAGACCGTCTCCAACTGTGAGCAGAGTATATGTTGTCAAAGCATCCATTACCGGCATTCCCTGCTGGAGAACTCCTATTACAAATCCTGCACTAACATTAATAATTGTAATAATGATACCAGCAACTGCATCTCCACTCACAAATTTACTTGCACCATCCATGGCTCCATGAAATTCTGACTCCCTTGCAATTGCCTTTCTGCGTCTCTTTGCCTCAGCCTCATCAATCATGCCAGCGTTGAGATCAGCGTCTATTGCCATCTGCTTGCCTGGCATGGCATCTAATGTAAAACGGGCTGCAACCTCTGCAATACGGCTTGCACCTTTGGTTATAACCATAAAATTGATAAGAACCAATATTATGAAAATAATGGCTCCAACCACATAGTTTCCACCAACCACAAAATTGCCAAATGACATTATTATGGCACCTGCAGCAAGAGGACCTTCACTGCCATGAAGAAGAATCATACGGGTTGTGCCAATATTAAGGGCGAGACGAAAGAGGGTCAGAACAAGCAGAAGGGATGGGAAAATTGCAAAATCAAGGGGCTCCTTGGTGTACATGGTCGTAATAAGAACAATCACCGACATGGTGATATTGAGAGCGAGCAAAAAATCAAGGAGAATTGCAGGCAGTGGAAGAATCATTGCCATGAGGATAGCAACCATCGCAATGACCATTGCAATATCAGAAGACTCTTTTTTTAAAGTTTGAAGGATTCCTGTATTTTCTTCAGCCATTTCATTTTCTCCTTATCTCTAACTACCATGACCTGGCAGACACAACTAAAAATTGGATTGTAATGGATTAACATCACTATGCCCTTACAATTCATATAAATTTGACGGACATGCCAAAAAAATGACATCTCTAAAGACGTTTACCCTTTAATTTGTAAACATATGCAAGCAGTTCAGCCACAGCCTGGAAGAGTTCTGCCGGAACTGTCTTTCCTATATCAACCATTGAATACAAATTTCGGGCCAGTTCTCTGTTTTCAACAAGAGGAACTCCAGCCTCTTCGGCAACTCGCCTTATGTTGGCAGCAACTGCGCCTGATCCCTTGGCAAGAACAGTAGGAGCATCCATTGTAGTACCATCATATTTTATCGCAACGGCAAGACGGGTCGGGTTAGTTACCACAACATCTGCCTTGGGAACATCAGCCATCATCCTCTGACGGGCAGCCTGTGCCTGAATCTGTCTGATTTTGGACTTGATCTGCGGATCTCCCTCTGTCTGCTTGAACTCATCCTTGACCTCCTGTTTGGTCATCTTCTGATCCTCAAGAAATTTCCATTTCTGGTATGCATAATCAAGAATGGCAAGCAGTGCCATCACCAAAATAATTCTTATTACAATTTTATATGATAATTCCATGATGTATAGAAGAATAAATGATATGCTGTGATCGTAAAGCCTTATAATATTGTCAAGTTCATTCTTGACGGCAAGCCAGGCAACTGCAAAAACAATCAAAAGTTTAAGGACACTTTTGACAAGCTCAATTACGGATCTGGATGAGAATGTCCGCATCAGTCCTGCAAGCGGGTTGAGCTTTGAGAGTTTGGGCTGAATGGCTTCCCATGAGATATGAAAACCAACCTGAAACAGATTGGATGCAAAAGCTGCAAAGAATACCGCAGCAAGTATAGGGAGAAGCATCATAAACATGATTTTTGAATAGTTGAAAAAAATATTAATCACCTCGCTGTCTGTAAGTGCAGGGACACCTTCAAACTTTAAGGTGTGATCCATAATTGCAAGGCAATTTTTATATATCATTGAGGCAAACGCACGGAGAGCCACCACCCCTGCAAGCAGAACAAATACAGACGGTATCTCCATACTCTTTGCAACCTGCCCCTGTTCGCGGGCTTTGGTGAGCTTCCTTCCTGATGCATCCTCTGTTTTCTCTCCACCGGGACCTTCTGCCATATCAACCTCCTGATGCCCAGAAAAATAACGACAGGAACAGAGCTTTTATACCGCCAATATAATCTTTTGTAAGCAACTTGATAATTTCAAGAGAAAATCCAAATAGCATAAGACCAACAAGTATCTGAAACGGAAAGGCTACAGCCATTATATTCATCTGAGGGGCAAACTTGCCTGTCAAGCCAAAAGCCACGTTTGTGAACAGAAGTGCGGCTATTACAGGTGCACCGATCTTGATGGCAAGAACAAACAACTGGGTTCCCTGTTCAGTCAGCTTGTCAAGAATAGCACTTTGCAAGACAAATACCCCGGGAGGGAGAATCTCGAAACTTTCTATGATACATAAAATAATAATATGGTGACCATTAAAAAGAAGAAAAACAAGAATGGTCATCCAGTAGGAGATCTCTTCAAGAATAGAGACATTTGCACCTGTTAGGGGGTCCATAATATTAATCATTGAAAATCCCATCTGAAAACCTATGATCTGCCCCGCAAACTGTATTGAACCAAGAAAGAATCTCACACACAGAGAGAGCATAAGTCCAATCATAAGTTCAGTTATAACAAGAAGCCCTGTTTGAACAACAGTCTCAGGAAACATTGATGAATCAACATTGACAACTGAATATAGAAGAAGGGATAAAACCATACAAAGGCAGGTTTTTACCATTCGTGGGACTATTTTGGTGGAAAAAATGGGAATCATGAAGAGGACAACACTGAATCGGGCAAGTACAAGCAGATAGACCTTGAACTCATCAACATTGTAAAGATTTAATATTGGCATTATTTTATATACATTGGAATATTCTCAATGATACGCATGGTGTATTCAGTAAGCTGTTCAAGCATCCAGGGTGCAAAAAAGAGAAGTCCGGCAAAAACTGCAATTATTTTAGGGACAAATGAGAGTGTCATCTCCTGAATGGATGTTACAGCCTGAAACACACTTATAGCAAGACCCACAATCAGCCCCAGCATCAGCATTGGCATGGAGAGCATCAAAGTCATCACAATCGCCTCTTTTGCAAATTCAATGATAAATTCAGGGGTCATGGAACC
>CAXNND010000004.1:0-14724 GCA_964203105.1 Desulfamplus sp. | reverse complement strand
ACTTTTTAAATTTAAATGTTTTAATGTAACTGCGTAAAATTTAGGATAAGGATTTTATTTAAGCAATGAGACCAGAAGAGAAAATACGCGATAAGGAGACCATAGAGACAATTACCAGGCTTATTGACGAGGGTGCCGAAAAAATAGGCGTTATCATGCGCCACTCAGACCGATTTTTTCACAAGGACAGTTCAATGGAGCCATTTATGGGACTTACAGAAAAGGGTAAGGAGTTTGCCATGAAACTTGGTACCCAACTGCCGGAAAATCCAAGACCACGGCTTTTTTCAAGCCACTTTGGCAGATGTATTGAAACTGCATATCTGATTGACAAGGGCTATATAAAAGCGCATGGTCTTTTCAATAACCATAACTCACAGGCTTTTGAGCTGTCGCCATTTTATATCACAGATATACACAAGGCAATTGCCATGGTCAATGATGTTGGCAACGTGGCTTTTCTCAGAAAGTGGTTTGACAATGAAATTTCTGAAAATATCATGCTAAACCCCCAGACAGTGGCAGATACAATAGCTGCATTCATGGTCAGGCAGATGGATGGGCTTGAATGCGGAGAGATCGCTCTGTGTGTATCCCATGACTGGAATCTCTTTCCATTAAAGGAGTATAAGCTTGGATTGCCTCATGAAGAGTATGGCACAGTTGGTTATCTTGAGAGTGTCATTATTTTTGAGCAAAATGGACAGAACTATATTGTCAACTATCAGAAGAATCCTCTTCCATTATGAATCAATAAACTCCTTGACATTAAAAGTTGAATATGCAATTTTACCGCCCAAATCTTCAATATAGACTATTGAAGCTGACATTGAGCAACTGCTATTAAAATGGCAACTTGGAATTTCTACCCATATAATGGTTAAAAATGGTTAAAGCAGACCACAACAGCAAATTTTTTATTTTTGGACGTTTCTTTTTTAGGAGCGTCCATCCGGTATAGATACGCACCTTAAATAGACTATGCGATCATACCCCTGGATGGACTTTTAAAGTCTGTCCAGGGTTTTTTATTTTTTAATGCCCTGGAAGCAAACGCTTTCTGGGCATTTTTATTTACCAGCAACACGTATATTTGAACCTTGATTGATATACATGCAAATATGTTTCATTAATTTTACTTTCAATAAAGGAGAAAAGAAAAATGATATTGGTATTGGAAAAGGAGATCACCCAGGCAAGGAAGAGTCAACTCAAAAGTATTTTGGCAGAAAAAGGGTGCATGGTTCATGAGCCAGGAGGCAGCGGGCAGAACATCCTTGGTGTGATTGGCAAAAAGAGTCTGACCAGAGAGTCACTTATGCAGCTTGATGGGGTTGCCGATGTGGTTGCAATATCCACAGCATACAAGCTGGTCAGCAGGCAGATGAAGCATGAGGATACCATTATCAGAATCGGTAATGTTGATATTGGAGGGGACAAAATCACCATCATTGCCGGTCCTTGTGCTGTAGAGAGCCGTGAACAGGCAATGACCATTGCAAAAGAGGTCAAAAAATATGGTGCAACCTTATTTAGAGGTGGGGCGTTTAAACCAAGATCATCTCCATATTCGTTTCAGGGTCTTGAGGAGGAGGGACTTAAGATTTTGGCTGAAGTTCGGGAAGTTACAGGGTTGAGGGTGGTTACAGAGATAACATCTCCCATGCACGCTGATCTGATGATGAAATATGTTGATATCATACAGATTGGGGCAAGAAACATGCAGAACTTTGAGCTTCTCAAATGTGCTGGCAGAATGGGTAAGCCAGTTGTTTTAAAACGGGGGCTTGCCTCAACAATTGAAGAGTGGCTTATGTCTGCTGAATATATTGCAGCCGAAGGGAACAGAAATATTATTTTGTGCGAGCGTGGAATAAGAACATTTGAACCTTATACCCGAAACACCCTTGATCTATCTGCCATACCGGTGCTCAAACAGTTGACCCATCTGCCTGTAATCATTGATCCAAGCCATGCAACCGGTATCAGGGAAAAGGTAAGCCCAATGGCAAGGGCTGCAATTGCTGCTGGGGCTGACGGTTTGATGATTGAGGTTCACCACAAACCTGAAGAGGCATTATCTGATGGACCACAAAGTCTATATCCAAAGCAGTTTGGAAGGCTTATCAGAGATATTTATGTGATTGCACCGGTTGTGGGCAAGCAACTTATCCATGATTACACCGGCTATAATGCTGAAAATGCAGATTCATTATCAGAAGTGGAAACTCAAGGGATAGAATCAGGAGTATCCAGAAAAGAGAAGCGTGTTGTTTATCTTGGAGAGCAGGGGACATTCAGCCACAAGGCAGCGATTCAATATTTCAGCAGCGACGTTCAAAATTATCCTGTTCCATCATTTCGTGATATTTTTGACCATGTAAAGAATGGGAATGCTGATTTTGGGATAATTCCAATTGAAAATTCTCTTGCCGGAAGTATCCATGAAAATTATGACCTTCTTCTTGAATATGAGCTTTTTATCACTGGAGAGTTATCAATTCGGGTGATTCATAATTTAATAGCCCATAAAGAGAGTAAATTAGATGACATAAATCAAGTATTTGCACCACCGCCTGCCCTACAGCAGTGCAAAAGATTTTTAGATGCAAATCCTGATATGAAGATGGTTCCAGTTAATGCAACTGCAAGTGCTGTAAAGTCCGTTTTAGAGTCTGGAAATCTTGAAGCGGCTGCAATTGGAAGCGTTGAAGCGGCTCAACTATTTGATATGTCAGTTCTTGAAGAGGCAATTGAAGATAACCCAAGAAATTTTACACGTTTTGTGGTTATTGAGCGTCAGATCGCAAATAGAGAAGATGATAAGATAAAATCATCACCAAAATCATCAATTGTCTTTTCAACATCTAACAAACCCGGCTCTTTGTTTGAGGTTATGAAGGTATTTTCAGAAAATCAGATAAACCTTGTTAAGTTAGAGTCAAGACCAATTCACGGAAAACCTTGGCAATATATGTTCTATGCTGATTTAGAGAGCGATCTAACTGATAGCAGTTCCGAAAATGTGATAAAGGCAATTGAACAGAACACTGAATTTTTTAGAATACTTGGAAGTTATAGTTGTGGGAAAAATGGGATAGATTAAGTTTTTAGAATCTTACCGCAATATGTTAAAGATTTGACAACTTTTTAAAAGTTGTCAAATCTATGCTGACAGATGGGAACATTCTTGCCTTACAAAGTCTCACGCAGAGAGTTGTCAATATTGAGCAGAATCGGCTCCATCAGGTAGTGGAGAAATGTCCGTTTCTCCATCTCTATAAAGCATGTGGCAGGCATACCGGGTGATAGCCAGACCTTATTCTTCTGAAGTTCACCTTTGGGCACCTTTACATGGATAATATAGGAACTTGTAACCTGACCCGTAGGCAGTCTCTGGGTAACGCTGTCCGCTGATATGTAGGAGACAATGCCCTCCATTGGCGGGGTTGTGATACGGTTAAATGCTCCAAGCTGAACTTTGGTTTTCTGATCAAGATATACCTGGGTGATCTTGTCTTGTCTCAGTTGTGACTCAATTATAAGATCAGCATTTTCCGGAACAATATCAAGCAGAGGTTCACTTGGTCTTATGACCCCGCCTTTCTCTGAATGGATGGCAAGGTTGATTACAACACCGGTCACAGGTGCCCTTATGGATAGTCTTTCATCTGCATCTAACTGTGGTGAAAGCTGCATACTTATCTGAAAAATTTCATCTTTTATACGGCTTAACTCTGTTGCTGCCTGCTGCCGATAATCATTTTCCAATGAGAGAATTGAGAATTTAATATCTTCAATGCTCACTTTTGACTCTGCAACTACCTGTTCAAGGCGACCTCTTTCCCCTTTTTGCTGTGCGAGCTGCCGCTTAAGGGTAAGAAGCTGTGCCTTGTCCATATATCTCTCTGCTGCAAGGGGAGCTTTTGCCCGAATCTCCTCCTCAAAAGAACGGATTATCTCCTGGTTGGAATCAAGTTCGTTCTGAGTTCCCTGTATCTTCTCCTGAATCTGGCGAGAACGTGCCTCAAGACTTGATATCCGGCTCTCCAACGAGAGTCTTATCTTTTCAAACAGCTTTGTCTCTGCAAGGATTTTTTTGTCTAAATCAGCAACATCATCAGGCAGATGGGCTGGAGGTGTAAAGCTCTTTTTGAAATCCCGCTGTGCTTCCAGCCGTTCAGCTTCAACCATTTTGGATGCAAGCCGTCCTTTCAGGAGTGTTACAGATGATGTCACCTGCGAGCTTTTCAGTTTAATAAGAACATCGCCCTGCTTCACCCTGTCCCCCTCTTTGACAAGTATCTGACTTACTATACCACCTTCAAGATGCTGAACAGTCTTTTTTTCCTGTGAAACCTTAACAATCCCTGGTGCAATTACAGCACCGCTAAATGGCAGATAGGCAGCAACTCCGCCAAGTCCACCGAAAAAAACCAGAATCACAAAGAGTCCGGCAACAATAATTTTAGCAGGTTTTGGTTGATAGGTTCCTGACTCGTTGTTTTTTAAAGCTACAGCGTTTTTTAAAGCCTCACTGCTTTTTGCCAACGGAAGTTTTGCTAATGGAATACCGGTTGTCATATCAGTTCACCAATCCTTTGTTTATATCCCCTGGTAGAGTGAGTTCTGTCTTGTTACTGTTATTGGAATCTGCTGACTGAGGACTACCTCCATTGCTACCGTTTCCACCACCGCCATTACCTCCTGTGGTAGTGCCACCATTGCCTCCTCCTCCTATTGGAAAAGGTGGTTTTATACCACCACCACCTGCTGCTAAAGGTGGAGATGCTGGAGGAGGAGTTGTGGGCTGCTGACCTGCAATCTGCAAAATCTCATGGCGAGGACCAAATCTTGCCACCTGACCATACTGCATTACCAGAATCTTATCCACAGAGATAAGAATAGAGGGTTTATGGGTTACAATAACGGTTGTCACCCTCTCCTGTTTGAGAATGGCAATGGTCTGCATCAAAGCCCTTTCACCAGCTTCATCAAGGTTGGAGTTGGGTTCGTCAAGCACCACAAGCCTTGGATTGCCGTAGAGTGCCCTTGCAAGTGCTACCCGTTGCCTCTGCCCTCCAGAGAGAACAATGCTTCCTTGACCGCCACCAATCATTGAATCATAACCATTTGGAAAATGCTGGACAAGTTCATGTACCCCTGCCTTTTGTGCGGCTAAAACAACAGCTTCAGGATCAACCTCACCAAGGCGGGCAATATTCTGGCTAACAGTACCTGGAAAAAGCTCCACATCCTGGGGAAGGTATCCGATAAACTTGCCAAGATGCTCCTGATCCCAGGCATAGACATCCGAACCATCAAGGCGAACCTTTCCACCCATTGAAGGCCAGATACCAAGCAGTACGCGGCTCAGGGTTGTTTTGCCGGCACCACTTGGACCAATCAGCCCCATAATCTCTCCGGGTGCTAATGAGAAGGTGATGTTTCTGAGAAGATAGTTGCCGTTGACAATCAGTGATGCAGCCTCAACATCCAATTTACCAACTGGATCAGGCAGTGCCATTGGAATGCGTGTATCAGACTTTTTAATCAGTTCATTTAGGCGTCTGTAGGAGGAGCGGGCTTCAAGAGTCATCTTCCAGGTTGACATTGCCTGATCCACAGGGGCAAGGGCACGTCCCATAATAATTGATGATGCTATCATTACACCCGGGGTACACTCATTTTTCAGGGTTAGATATGCTCCCACTCCGTAGATGATAACCTGCATACCTGTCCTGAAACTCTGGGAGATTGCCTGAAGAACTCCTGCGGCATTGCTTGCCTTGGTCTGAAGTGTAATTACCTGATCATTTAGAGATTGCCACCTCGCATTGACACCTCCAAGCATACCCATTGACCCTACAGATTCACTGTTTCTGAGACAAAGAGAGGTAAAGTTACCCGCTGCATTATTGATATTGTTTGCCATCTCAAGACGTTTTCGAGTCAGCAGCTCCTGAGTGATACCAAGGATAAATACAACTACAACACCACCGGTTGCCACCATTCCCATTATTGGATGAACCATATAAACAAACAGGAGAAAAATAGGCATCCAGGGCATGTCAAACAGGGCAAATATGGCATTGCCACCAAGGTAGTTTCGCAGGATATTTACATCTCGCAAACCCGCTGAATAGCCTGATTTCTGGATGCTGCAACTGTCCTTGAGCATCTCCTTGAAAACAGGACTTGAAAGGGAGTTGTCAATATCCACACCAGCCATGACAAGGAGTCTTGATCTTAGAAAAATCAACATGGAGTCAACGAGCAGTGCCAATACAGCTGCTACGGTGATAGTCCACAATGTGGGCATACTGTATGAACTCAACACCCTGTCATAGATTGCCAGCATGTAAACCGAGAATGTCAGGCTCAGTATATTGATGAACATACTGAAAATACCTGCAAACACAAAATACTTGAACCACTTTACAATAAATTTTGTCATAATACGCCTTGCATAATACCCTGTTAATAATTTTACTACCTGAGAGATTAAATTTGTTGCTCTGTCTATTCGCCAACAGCACTTCCTGTCATAAAATCAAGTTCTGCCCGTGCTAATTGATAGTCAAGCAGTGCCTGACTGTAATTGCTGTGTGCACGGGTCACCCTGGCTTGAGCATCCAGTACAGATGAAACTGTGGCAATTCCCGCCTGAAAACGTTTGTCCTCCATATCAGAATACTCTTTTGATGCTGTTACACCTTCAGCAGTTGCTTTAATACGCTCATCAGCCTCTGAAAGAGACATTAAAGCAGTAACGATTCCTGCTTCAAGCCTGCTTTTAATCTCTTTAACCTGTTCCTTTAACCTTTTCATGTCTATTTCTGAACGCCGTTTTTCATACCATCCACGTCCCCCGTCAAAGAGGTTCCATGAGAAATTAACACCAGCACTCCAATAAGTGTTCTCCTGATTAGAAGCATGATAATTGTCATACTCCTTGTCTTGATCATAGTATCCGGCATTTAACCTGACAAGTGGATAATACTTGCCTTCTGCCATTGCCACATCTTTGTCTGTCATAACCATCTGGTGAGAGAGGCTTTTTAGGTCAGGTCTGCTCGCAATGGCTTTTGCAAGGCACTGTTCAGAGGTCATATTGAATCCTTTGGTGTAATAATCAAGAGAGCCGGAAAATTTAGTCTCAGCATTAAAAGGCTGGTTTATAAGAACAAACAGTTCGGATTTTTTCCGGTCAACAGTATTTCTGATCTTGCTTAGTTGTTGCCTGACATCCGTAAGATCAACCTCTGCCTGTAATACCTGGGCATAAGAAGTCATCTCTTTTTCGTAAAATGCCTTTGTTGCTGCAACATCAGCCTCAAGGCGCTTTACAGTATCCACGCCAACCTGTACATCCTGTTTTGCCTTCATAAGCTGGAAATAGACCACCTTGATCTGGTAGGCAAGTTCTGCCTGAGTATAAGCCTTCTCCTCAACGAACATTTTTCTACGCTCAATTGCCCGATCCCGTGCATTTACAAGACGATTTCCAGCATAAAGAACCTGGGATATGCCTATATTATAATTTGTACTCTGCTGATCAATGTAATCGGCATCTGTGGGACCAGATGCATCAATGCTTGTGAGGTTATTATAATTTGCACCTGCACTGACAGATGGTAAAAAATCAGCCTTAGCAGCATTTATCTCCTCTTGAGCAGCATCCACCATCAAGTTTGCAGATTTAAGTTTCGGGTTTTTATCCAAACCAATTTTCAGACAGTCATTGAGGGATAGAACCTGTTCGCCGGCAGATGCTGCATTAAGGAGCGAATAGCCACAAAAGGAGAGATATTTCGGAAAGTCAAGACAAGTAGAAGAAATAACGATAAAAATATAAAAGAAAAATTTTGATGTTCGCAAAGAGAGTCCTCCTTTTGATTAACAGCTACACTTAAATTAATTTATCTGCATACCGGCAAGCGAGTTGGCATGGCAGCCAATAAGAGAGATAATACCCTTACGCACCCAGTCTGCAAGCACAGCATCCTCAAGATCGTTGAGTTTTTGCATGTCAACAGTTCTAAAGCCGCCCACAGATATGTTTTGTCCATTCATGTTTACATTAAACTGCCTGTCAGCAAGAATGCCTTTCTCACCCATCAGATTCACAAGATTTGAAGTGAGTGCCATCTCATGCTGATACAGCTTCAGAAACTCTACTGCCTTATTGGTCATCTCTGTGAACTGTCCATTGGCTGTAAACATGATATCCCCTTGAGGAGATGCAAAATGGGGGGCATCCCGATCAATACATACAACGTATCTATCTTGATTTTCAGCCCGATTTGAAATTGAATCCTGCGATGTGTTATCACTTTTAGTAGTTGTATCTGATAAAGATGAGGGTGCTGATGAGCCGTTACCTGAGAGGGTTGCAGGTGAATCGGTCGGAGAAGCTGCTTTAACAAGAAGAAAAGGATACTGCCTGAAATGGGCAGGAATATATGGCACTTTCCATGAGCCATCAGTGTTAATAAAGTTATTCTGATCACGGTTCAGGGACAAAAGAACAACCGGCAGGTTATGATCCTTGAGAAATACAATTGGATAATATTTTGAGGCGTGGATAAATTCTGAAAATGAGATAGGTGCATTGGAGACATTTTGTGCAAAATGGTAATTGGGAATTGAGGTAAATCTCAAGTCCTGGTGGCTGTTCTGTGTTAACGGCTCTATTTTTGTAAACATCTTTTTTCCTTTTGATATAATAATAGATTTTTATACTGTTGTATTACCTGCAATTTCGCAAAATTGAATAATGATTACAACTTTAAGTCATTTTTTATCTTTGGCAAGACCAGCATAATCAATCGATCAATAATATTATAAATTGGTTAACGCTATTGTTGAGTTGAATAGTCAAGATCATATCGAAAGATGAGTTATTGCTGTTGACTTTGCTGCCTCTCCCTTGCCCTCTGAATAGCCTGTAAAAATGGGTTTGCACCCATATTATCGCCACCCTCAACTCTACTGTTTGTATTGCCAGAGGAGCCAGAAGTTGCCCCCCCTTGGCTGGCAGCCCCCTGCAAGGCTCTTGCAAAAGGGTTTGAAGCATCAGAAGCATTTCCATCCTGTATTGATTTTCTAAATGAGTTATCAACCCCTTGAGCATTAGCCTCCTTGACAGGTATAGGAGGTGGCTTGGGAACATTATTCGGAATATTTTCTCCATGAAGACTAACATTTGTATTTGGCTGATTTTCCACGTTAATCATCTCACTGTTTAAAGTGCTCTCCTCTCCATTAGAACCCTTATTCCCAATGCTATAGTTCCCCACATCTTTTGGCTGATCGGGACGGTTAGCTCTCTCTTGAAAGAGTCCCAACTTGACCTCAAGGTTATTTTGAGCAATTACAACATAATTGGGGAAAACATCTTTTAAAAGATAGGTATCAATTGAAGCGCCTACATCATATAACTGGGCAGTCTGCTCTTTTGCCCCTTTACCTTTATATACTATCATTGCCTTTTTTGATTCAGGTGTAATTATAATACCAGTAAGCTCCATCTCTCTTTTAACCTTCTGCATAAGTGCGTCAACGCTCTGCTGAACATCGTTGCCCTTACCATCCTGATTACCGTTCATAATATCATTATTCTCACCTATAATGTCCGGATCAGGGCTGAATATATGCTTTTCTGCCATAGGGGAAATAGGCTTTGACTCATCAGGGACAGAAGATGCAGGATTTGCAGGCTTGGATGTATCAGCTTCAACACCCTTCTTTTTAGGAGATTTAATAGTGTTTTCTCCGGCAGAGGATATATTCTTGGATTTCAGAGGGGATGGAGAGTTAGTAGCAAGTGCTGGTCCAGTGCCACATAACAGTGAAGTATATGACATAATTGTGAGACAAGATAGAACCATTAAATAAAGGTGACCCTGTTTTTTCACGATATATCTCCTTTTAAAACCATATAAAGTTGAAATAAAATTTGGTGCCCCACCACTTGGATGATATCCATTTAATGACATATTCTAACGTATAAAAAACAGTCAGAAAAAGATAGCCGGTGACCAGAATACAGGTGCAAGCAATTCTGAATCTCCTGTTACAGCAATACCGATATTATAATTGCCAGACTCAAATCCATCATGTGAAAAGCCTTTCCATATTCCCCCTGAGTCACTGAACAGTAAAACAGCCATCCCGTTAGTATCAAGGCGTAATGAGGCTATAGATATAACACCAGCTTCACTGTGAGGTTTCCAGAGACCATCGCCGTCAAGCCACCAGATAGACTCGATCCGTGATATATCTATATCTGACTCTCCACTGATATCTGCATCTGCCTGTTGATTTTTTACCAGAGCAATATAAATATGTGTATAGGAATCGGTAGGTGGCAGATAGCATGAGATTTCCAATTGATCGTCTTTTGTGGCGGCATAAATTGCGGGCATAGCCAATTGTTTTACTCCACTGCCGCTAAGAAGCCCCCAGCCAAACTGCTCATCCTTTCCATAATCTCCCATATCCTTTGCCCCTCCAAAAATAATATCCTCAACAGTTGAAGGTTTCAGAGAACTATTCATCCCAAGCAGTGCAGCAATAGCTCCAGATACCATCGGGGCACTGAAAGAGGTTCCAGTCACAAAGGCAGTATCTCCGCCAAGTCCAACAGTCTCCACAGATTTGCCAGGGGCTGTTATGTCAATTGCAGCTCCGGCTGGAGAACTCCAGGAGAGAGCAGTTGCATCAGCAGTGGTTGCCCCAACTGTTATTACCTGCTCCATCTTTCCTGGAAATGCTATCTCTGAACTGCTGTTCCCTGCTGCAACCACCACCATAACACCTTTGTCAATAGCATAATTTATGGCATCTTTAACTTCACTGTTCTCATTTAAAAGACTTAAGCTCATGTTTATCAGATCAGCACCACTGTTTACAGCATAATATAGAGCCTCAACCACAGCATCTGTGTAAAAAGTATTGGAATCTCCCTGATTGATCTTCAAAACCATCAATTTTGCCTCAGGAGCACATTGCAAAACTATTCCGGCAACATTGGTTCCATGCCCGTTCTGATCCGTCAAAATATTATTATTGTCGCCAAAATTCCACCCACTTATATCATCTGTGTAACCATTATCATCATTGTCTATGCCATCATTATATAATATCTCAGTATCATTTTGCCATAATGCAGAGGAAAACATGGGGTTGAAAGTGTCAACTCCAGAGTCAATAAGGGCAATGATCACACCTTTGCCTGACGATAGAAAAAGAAGATCGGACATTTCTACAATGGTTGACCATGAGCATAGATTCCCGTTAAAAAAAAAAGCCCGGTCAGAACAGTTGGCTGACTGGGCATATAAAATTTTCAAAACAAGAAACACCACAACTAAGGAGAAAAAGGATAATATTTTGTTTCTGAGGATATTCACGTCATTTAGTCTATTCCAAAATCAACCATTTTATTGACATTTAACCCGACATTCACAATACGCTTCAAAAGATTTCCCTGAATATAGTTGTGTTCAAGCGTATCATCATTAACTTTACTATAAAGTTCAATAGCATAAAATGTATTTGCTGGTATCTCTATCTGATAACTGCCAAGAGCATCCTGGGGAACCTCAACGCTTGATTTTCCTGTAATGTTATATGCCCACAAGATGAAACTATTACTCGATTTGTCAGGATACCATCCCTTGTAGCTCAATAATGTTACTGCAAAATCATTAGCCGGAATAGATTTTATATTTAATACCAACTGATCAGGTTGAGATTCACCTTTATTGTAAATATTTCCCAGAATATAGCTTCTTGCTTCAACAGGTTTTCCAAAATCTGCTGTTACAACATAGGCATTCAAAATAGAATCCTTGCCAGTTGAATCCTTACCAAATGAAAAAGTGGTTGATATAAATGAGATACCAATTTCAGTAAACTCCTTACCAAAAATATTTTTTGGATAATTTAATTCAGGATTTAACTCATCCCTGATCATATTCTCAAATATCCCTTCAACCGCCTTGACAGGATCTACATAGATGTAAAATGCCAATATACCAAGGCTCTCTCCGGTAACAACAGGATCATATCCACTCTCTACAATACGATCATTGAATGAAAGCCCCTTCTGAGAGTTGTGGCTGTAATAAAGACCATTTATCATATCAAGATTGTGAGCAGACGAGGTCTCTTGAAGCAATCTGTTGGATGCCAACGGAGGGAGACCGTTTTCCAGTTCAAGTATCCAGACATCATCACCAAGGGCAAGTTTGGCACTATCATAGTCAATACCATAGGCTTCAATAGCTTTTGTAGGTCTTGCCCGTGCTTCATTTATGAGTTTCCACAGATAGGCACCAGCCTCAAGATCATTAAATGCAATGGACTCAAAGACAAAGCATGACATCAAAACCTGAATCATCACTATAAATTTTACAATTTTTTTTTTCATGACGAGTAATCCCTACAATAATTCATAATTCCTGATAGTATTTGACTATTTGATTTTTATCACTGCTTATAATGTAAGCAAAAATCAGACCATCTCTACACTTAGGATCAATACAAATTCTAAAATGAATACTGGATTAGACCGTATATAGTAAGAGGATAGCCGTTCACAGGTCCATAAAAACCTGGATATATAAAATCTCCATCAAGAATATTTTTACAACCAACTGCAAATATAAACCTTTCAGATATCAAATTTTTTAACCTGATCTCACTGTTAAGCAGCAGAGGATTATCATACTCTCCGGTAATTGTGTTTTCTTTATACGAGTAGGGAATTGGAGTAGTCCAGAACGCAGTAAAAGCAAAATCGACTTTAGGGTTAAGATGCCATTTAAGTCCGGTATTGGCGATAAAATTAGCACCAGTGTCATAGATTTCTGTCCAGTTATCATATTTATTGACACTTGTTCCATCTGGCCTTAAAAAAGATGATTCAAGAACACTAAAACGGTTATCATCTCCAGAATGAAATATCCTTGAAATAGACCCGTATCCCTCTAATTTATCACTGATTTTTTTTCTGCAAAAGAGTTCCAAACCTGAAAAATCGTGATCAGATGGTTCCGATGTACCAGCATAGGGATCGCTCTGAACATTGTCTGAAAGGCGGCTGCCATAGGCTGTTACAGAGAGGCTATCCCCCTGACCAGAACTCCATTCAGCCTGTAGGTTGAGAGTTGACACCTCATCCCTTGTCAGAAGCTCGTCACCTCTCCACTGCTGGGAGTATGGGGTTCTGTATCCTGTACCAAATACTGTTTTTACTCTCCAGCCGCTGTTAAATGGAATATTAAGCCCAAGACTGTAACTTGGAGCGTAATCTTCATACATTGAGTTGTCATCAAACCTGAAACCTGCCCATAATTCACCCCATGCAAATGGGTGGCGATATTGAGAGAAAAAAGATTTAAGGCTGTTTTTATAATTCATCTGTTGAATGATCTGGTTATAAAATTTATACTCTGCGACCAGAAGCTCTGGTAAAAAACCCCCATCCACAAGAGCCCCCTCAACATGGTTTTCACGGTAGGAAATGCCTGCTGTCATCAATCCTCTTCTAAAAAAACGACGATCCCAAAGCATCTCCCCGTAAAAGATATTCAGCCCCTCCTCTATAGACGTTCCCGCATCCATCTGCTCATAGGAGACATTCTGATAATAGCTTGTAATATTCCAGTGAGAAGATCCCCATATTGTGGAATAGTTTGCCTTTATATAATTTGCGGGAACTTTTTTCTCACTTGGCCAGCCAAAAGATATGGCATCGCCTAAAGTCTGTGTGTAGGATTTATTAAAATCTGAAAGCCTTCCTGAAAGAGAAAAAGAGTTCTTGAAATTGAAGTTGGCTGTAAATTCACGATATTCAGAGTCATCTACCACCTGATCTCCGATTGTCCATTCCCGATTTTTTTCTGCAAATGCAATACCCTTGACAGTTCCCTTATCATACCTGTCCTGTGCACCATACACTGAAAGGTAACCATCCCAGTTTGAACTTCTGAAGCCTGTATCTGCAAAGCCTTTGAGGGTGTTGTTGGAACCTGCGGATACTACTGTTTTGCCATTAACTGAATATGGTTGATGGCTGTATCTCTTCTGGCTATGATTATCCTTGTCATCATACTTTCTTGATATAACATCTTTTCCTGTAAAAGGGACAATATTGACAATGCCGGCAAAAGCATCTGCCCCCCATAGTACTGAGCCAGGTCCCCTTATAATTTCAATCCGCTTGACACTGTTCAATGATAGCTCATGATCCAAAGGATAATAGCTTCGAGGACCTCCTGTTGGAACCGGTACTCCATCATAGAGAACTAAAATACCATTTGAGACTCCCCTTAAATATGGAAGTGAACCCATCCCCTGATCAGAGATATAAAATCCAGGCTGTGCAGCAAGCACCTCTGCAAGGGTTCTGTATCCATAATTTTGAATATCATTATGATCCACGACACTTACAACTGCAGGGGCTGTAGATGGAGATTCCGGAGTTCTTGATGCAACAGTTACAATATCAAGCTCTTCTCCTACAAACATAAGCATCGTCTCGTCCATATTGGTATTATTCACGTCAGAAATATCAGCGGGATCATCTCCTGGCAACTCCAAGGCATTTATATCTGGCACTCCAAATGCAGCTATGAAGATAGCAGATAAAAAAGCGAGCCAATTTTTAGCCCGACGCCAGATTCTAACCCAAATGCATCTATCTGTCTGATT
>CAXNND010000003.1:0-15243 GCA_964203105.1 Desulfamplus sp. | reverse complement strand
ATCTCCCCTGAGCATCAGAGGAATATTTCCAAGATTGACAAACAGCTCAAGCTCTTTGGCGGAAATGTTATCTGCAACGATTCCGCACACATGGTCAATTATACGGGAAGGCTCAAAATCCTGTATCTCTAAAGACATTTTCTGAGCCTCAATCTTGGAAAAATCGAGAATATCATTGATAATATTAAGAAGATGTTTGGCAGCAGTGGATAGCTTTTCCATATAGCTTGTCTGACGGGAAGATAGCGGATCACGTTTCATCAGATGTGCAAATCCGATAATTGCATTCATGGGAGTACGAATCTCATGGCTCATATTGGCGAGAAATGAGCTTTTAGCCTGATTGGCATACTCGGCAGCAATCTTTGCGACTTCTGCCTTCTCTCTTTCTGTTTCAGCCGTAACTCTTGCAGCTTCAGCAGCAGCTCTTGCTGTTTCAAGCTCTAAAGTACGTGATTCAACCAGATCCTCAAGATGGAGACGGTATCTGTCCAGCTCCTCTGCATATTTTTTAAGAGAGGACTCACTGTCACGCAGTGCCCTGCTGGTTTGAAGCCTGTCATGGGTAAGAAGAACCATTCCCATCTGATCAGCTATCTGACAGCCAAAGCTAATCTCATCTGCCTCCCAGTTGTGTGGATAGTTCACATGCGAAAAACAGACCGCTCCCCTGAACCGTCCACCGGAGATAATGCTGCAATTGAGCATTGATGTGATACCAAGAGGTTTGATATAGGCTTCAACATAACGTGCTGTAAGTGGATCAGTAAGCGGATCGCTTGCATCCACATATCGGCTCTCTCTCATAGCCTCCAGCTCGCCAAAAGCATCTTCGTCAATTGTAATTGTATATCCGCTTGAGCGGGTTTCTGTGTTACCATCATAGAGGGCTATACATAACAAACACCTCTGTTCCTTTTCGTAAAGCCAGACAGAGACCCGTGCTATCAGAAGGCTTGTGGAGATGCGTTCAACCATCTCAGTTGCAAACAGCTCAAAATTGCCATTAATACCAGACTCGGCAACGGTTAGTTCAGCTATAAGCTGATTGTGCAACTGTAACCGTTCTGACAGATATTTAAGAGCCTTTTCTCTCTTCTTCTGCTCTGTAATGTCCCTCCATACTGCCGAGATCATGTTCCGTCCACCCAAAGTTATCGGTCTGAGTGTCAATACTACAAACTGGATGGTTCTGTTCTTGTGTATATGGCGAGTCTCAACGCATATATGCTTTCCTGATAATGAGCTGTCAACATTACCTGAAATCTGTTCAGGTGAGTGTTCAGCCTGTATATCTGTTACCAACAGACGGTAAAATTCCTCTCTCGTATAACCAAGCCCGAGATGAGCAGCCTCATTAAAGTCTATGAATTGCCCAGTCACGGCATCCAGAAGAACAATGGCATCTGTAGTCTGACTGAACATGGTTGAGACAATCTGTTCACGCTCCTTTATCATTATTGCTGTGTGCCTGCGTTCAACGACACTCAACAGACGACGGATAATTGCCTCAAGCAGCGATTTCTCCTCCTTGAGGAACTGACCTTCGTCCGCCTCTGGTCTCTCTTCAAGATAGGCAACTTCAATGGTTATCTTTTCTCCATTTTGGGTTGTAATCTCTGCTCTCTGTATCCACGGGGTCTCAACAAATCCTGATGTAGAAAAATCCCGTCCCTCATATCTGATTCTCACCTCGGTGATATCAGGATATTGCCAGCCATCAGGGATTCTTTCTGCCACCTGCTGCAACTGAGACTCTATCGGCGATTCTAAACTCTCTGTAATGGCAGATATATCGTAGAGACAACGCTGCTCTTTTATACGCTCGTTTAACAGATGCTGATTTCTGTTGGTTTCTGTGATATCACGGGCGATGCTGAGAATGCCAAGTAGTTTGCCGCTTTTGTCATACATTGGGGTTTTTACAGTCTCAAACATACCGGCATAGAGATTATTCGCAAAGTTGAACCACTCCTCTCTAACCACTATCTGACCTGTAGTGGCAACCTTGTGGTCGTAGTAACGGAAAAGTTCAGCCCTCTCTATATCAACAATATCATAGTCAGTTTTCCCAATGATTTCACTCTCCTTCATTCCGCAAAGAATTTCAAATACAGAGTTGCATGCAATGTAAACCCCTTCGGTATCTTTTGCCCATACAACATCAGGAATTGTCCTGAATAAGGTTTTAAGTTTGGTTCGCTCAAGTTCAAGGGCAATCTCTGCATTTTTACGTTGGGTAATTTCATTGATTGCGGTAAGAACAGCCGGCTCACCCTCATATTCCACAAGTGTGGCAGAAATAAGTGCCCAGTAGGGGCGTCCATCTCTTGCATAGAGTTGCAGCTCCTTATCATTTACTCTCCCCTTTTCCAGAAGCTCCTTTATAAAGGGCTTGCGGTCTTCTATCTGCTGGTAGAACTGGCTAACAGGTTGCCCGATATTCTCCTCACATTTAAAGGAGAACTGCACCTCTGCACGATGGTTGCCATAACGCAGTGAACCATCTCTGAGACGGGTAATCAACAATGGAAACGGGGCACCTTCCAGAAGTTTGCGGTAGTGCTTTTCGCTCCTCATAATCGCCTGTCTTGCATTGTGCTGATCCGTGATATCCCTAACTATTGCAATACATTGTGTGCTATTACCCATCAGGTTCATTCTGCATTCGTAACGGTGCAGACCATCAGGCATCTCCAAATCATATTCAATTGTGCTCAGCCCCTTCTCACTTATGGCAGTGGCTATCCCGTTCATGAATTTTACGGCAACCTCTTCGGGCAGAATATCAGCCATCTTCTGGTTGAGAAAAGTCTCGGGAGGGAGATAAAGGTCTCTCTGGTTGTTTGCCTTGTAGTCACGAATTCTACCATCCATATCTACCAGGAAGTAGATATCAGGCAGCACCTGAAATACAGAGTTGAGAATGCTTTCGCCCTGTTCTGCACGGCTACATATTTCGCGCAGATCAGTAATATCCTGAATTGCACCTTCTATCCGTACAACCTTGTCGTTCTCTACAACAGGCGATCCCATGATACGAACCCATTTCAGATCACCGGTCACGGTAGTCATCTCAAGCTCTAAAGCATAGGATAGTCTATCAGTAATAGCAGCATGAATTGCCTCCTCCATTGCGATTCTGTTACGACCAGAAAAAGAACTCAGGCAGTAATCAATACCAGTACTTTCTGAAGGTGAGTCAAGTCCCTGTATTCGGGCGGTCTCCTCGCTAAATGTTCCTTCCATTGTTGCGAGGTTCAACTCCCAGCCTCCAACCTTGGCAAGACGGCCTGTCTGATCCAGCATATCCTTTTTCCGGCGAAGATCAATCTCGGCATTTTTGCGACTGGTAATATCTGTCAGAATCCCTAAAATGCCGATAGGATTTCCATCTTCACCACAGCAGAGACGAACCATCCAGTGTGCCCAGTGATCCGATCCATCCTTCCTGATATACCTGCGTTCAACATCAATAACCTCTATCTCTCTCTCCTTGAGCTTTCTTATACCAGATGCAACAGATTCACGATCTTCGGGAAGGACATAAGCAAGGTAGTCTGTACCTTGAAAATCATCGTAATTCACTTCAAAAAAATTTGCCGAATAGCGATTACCGATAAGAAACTGAGCATCAAAGTTCAACAAAACAATACCAACATCTGCTGTGTCAAATATCTGTTGCAGTATCCATTTTTCAGGAGCTGAATCAAGCCGAAAATCTGAATCCCGTAAATGGTCTGGAATAGATGTGATGATCATGGGGGCATTACCTCTCAGGGCGTGTTTGTTATTTAGAATCAGATAGAGCTTTCTGGATATTTTCAAACTGTTCACGTATCGACTCAAAGGCATCAACAATATCAGGATCAAACTGCTTGCCTTTTTGCCCTGATATGCAATTAAAAGCCTCTTCTGTGGTCCATGGTTTCTTATAGACACGCGGTGTAGTCAGTGCGTCAAAAACATCGGCTAATGCCATTAATCGGGCAGGGAGTGGAATTTGACGACCTGACAACCTATCAGGATATCCAGTTCCATCCCACTTTTCATGATGACTTCGTGCTATGACCTGGGCAACATCAAGTACCAAAAGAGCCTCTGGCTTAGTTGAAAAAGTTGAGTTGATATTTGCAGCTTTTGCCCTGTCTATTGCATGGCAAATGGCATCTCCACCTATACGGCAGTGGTTTTGCATAATCTCCCACTCTTCTTGCGTCAATTTGCCAGGCTTCATAAGAATATGATCAGGAATGCCAACCTTACCAATATCGTGTAATGGGGCGACCTTGACTATCCGTTTCAGACTGCTTTCGTCAAGCTCATCCGCAAAATCTGGGTGGGATTGCAGTTTTCTTCCAAGTGCCTCAACGTAAGCCTGAGTGCGTAAAATATGGTTACCGGTGTCAGCGTCCCGAGTCTCGGCAAGTTCTGCCAAAGAGCAGAGAATTATATCCTGAATCAGAAGGTTCTCTTGCATACGGCGATTAACCTCATCCTCTAACCAGGCATTCTGGCTTTTGAGGCGATCCCGAGCCTGCTTTATCTCAAGATGTGCCCTTAAGCGGGCTTTGACAATTGCCGGCTTGATAGGCTTGTTAATATAATCAACAGCACCAAGTTCAAGACCATGCTCTTCATCTCCTGCACCATCAAGCGTAGTCACAAAAATTACAGGAATGTCGCGGGTTTTCTCATTTGCCTGTAGTTCTCCAAGAACTGTATAACCATTCATATCCGGCATCATTACATCTAACAGTATAATATCTGGAGGTGGCTCTCTCAAAGAGTTTTGAAGTGCTTGTTTGCCTGTCTTGGATGCGAGCACCCTGTAATCAGGTATCAAAAGCTGGTGCAGAACAGCTAAATTTGCTGGTTCATCATCTACAATAAGAATGGTTGGCGGGTTCATTTGCATACCTCTTGAATTTTATTGTTCGTTATTATTCTGTATGTTAGCACACGAACATTTTGAGTCAAGAAAAGAATAGCCGTAGGCTAAAGCCTACGGCTGAATTGGATCGCACCTGCCTATGTTATATTTATAAATTTTGAGATTATATCTTCATCTCATCCGGCAATCTGTTAAGTTTTACCATCTCGAATCCTGCAAGCTCCATGAGATAATTTCCAGCATCATCAACAAGATCGATATTGAATGTGTCTGTCTCGCTGTCAGAACCGGTGCGGGTGGTGATGCAGAAATAATCTCTGTCTTTGACTGCTCTGTCGAAGAATTTGAGACTTCTGATTTTATATGGCAGCACAATAAAGCTGTCAGTCAAAAATTCAAATACCCCGCCTGTCTGGAACATTGCATCAAGGAGCACCACGTCAGTCAAAAACATGGGGCAAGGATCATTCGTGAAAAAGGTCGAGCGGCTGCGATCTGCAATTTTTGTGATAAGAGTCGATCCATCAAACGAGATAATCTCTTCAATGGTTCTGAAGACCCCATCCATAAACAGCCTCTGCGGATGGTAGATGAGTCTGGTAAATTCACGATCCAGTTTTTTGCTGTTAAAAACGTCAGAACAGGAACTGATTATTTTTCCAAGCTCAACTCTCTTTGCGGGTTCACTTTCCATACCAATTATAACGTCAGACTGATAATGAAGTTTTGGTTGACCCATGACAACGCCCGCACTGTTTACAAACTGAGATGAAATATAGCATTTACTAATATTTCCATATTTGCCATCTAAATTTCTTTCTGTTTCACTTTTATCTACATTTACAGAGATTGTAATATCTTTTGGTTTATTCTGAAGAAGTTTTATGCCGTAGGGTATTGAGAAGTTTTTGATCTCTATAACCTTTCCTGTTTTTTCAATTGTACCATGCCTTTCAGATACTCCCTGCTCCTTTTGCAATATTCCCTGATTCATCAAATGAGCCGCCATAACAGCCTCTGCCATTGTCTCAACACCAGTTGCACCTAAAAATATTGGTGTTCCGTCCATAGCATGGTCAAGCAGGAATCTGTCCCGATTTATGTCAAGTCTTCTTGTGAATGCACTACTTTCAATTTTTTCTGCAAACGAGATATTTTTTTCTCCATTTTCAGTCGGAATTGATGAAACATAATCTAAAAACGGGGATATTTTGAGAATCCCATCTCTGTCAAACGAATTATCCAAACCCGTGATAACAACCTCTGGAGTTGTTGAATCCTCCATCTCATTCATAAAAAACTGAATCCCGACTTCAAGAGGCAGGAACTTAAGACCTCGTTCTGTTAGAACCTTCTGAACTGTCTCACGGGTTGCCATTCCGGCCCCGCTCCACGCTGTCCAGTCAATTATCTTGCATTTAGGTAAAGATTTCTCAGAATTTAGAACGCCTACAGATTGACTATTTGTATTTTCACTATTGGATTGAACATTGCGAGTTAAATTAAGCAGAATAGCTGCCATCATCTCATTTGCAGCAGTATAATCTGTTTGGCCTTCATTACCAAATTTTGCCGTTACAGAAGAAAATCCTACATGAAATTTAAGTGGCTTAACCCTATCTGAATTATTACCTTTGCCTTTATATAATTTAGCCTGTTTACTCTCAAGAGCCTCAATTATATTAAGACATCCTTGAACCTTGGTGTTGAAAACCCTTTCAAATGACTCAAGACTCTTTTTCTCAAACGGCATACTCTCCTCAACACCAGCAGCATGAATAACACCATCAATATGGTCAAATTCAATTGATTCAAGAGCAGAGACCACAGCATTTTTATCTGAAACATCTGCTGCAATATAGGTTACATAACTCCCGAACGATTTTAGAATCTCAATATTTTTTCTTGACTCCAACGCTGAAACAATTCGTTTTGCAGCCTGCCTGACCTCCACAGGTTTTGCACCTTTCATGGTCTGTTTTAGCCTCTCCATTATTGCTGTCTCATCAATAGAGACAAGGCTTTTAATATCAGCAATAATATCAGAAAGCCCATCAATATTATAAATCGGGCTTCTTCCAAGTATAATCAGGTTTGTCTCATATTTTTTTACAACTGCCTTTAGAATTTCAAAGGTAATTCCCCTTGCTCCGCCAGTAACAAGGATAGTATCGCCTTTTTTAATCAAACCTTCATTATTGGTGTTACACGCCTGTTCCTCTAAATGGACGACATATTTTTTGCTGTTACGGTAAGAAATTTCAACCCTTGGGTCTTGTGATGTGATTTCATCTATAAAACATTGGGCTATTTTAGAAGAAGATTGATCAACATCAGAAAAAGATTTTTCTGAATAAAAGTCGTTTAAAATATTAACAGCTTTAACTATTGTGTTGGGCATCTCTTTTGCAAGGCTCTTCATCATTCCGCATATACCTGCAAAAGATGGATTTTTATCTACTGAAAACGCTGCAATCAATTTGTTGGGCTGATTAAGTGCTGCAAACATATTTTTTACAATCAGGAAAAATGATTTAACATCAAATGGTGTGATACAGATTAATCCAGCCAACTCTTTTCCATCTAAACCGGACTCTTTTATTAATTCAATTTCAGAGTCAATGTGATTTAAAATATTAGCGTTAATTTCAACCACCTTGCCATTATCAGCCCTTATAAAATCAGATACTCCATAAATATCATCGCCTGCAACTGCAATTGTCTTACCTGCAAAGCTCCATTTTTCTGTTAATGGCAGACCTGTCTGTCGCCATACAGGCACAAGGCGTTTAATCTCATTTTGCTCAAATTTAACGGCTTTTCTCTCTTGTTCTCTATTAATAGGTTTAATCTCTTCAATTATGATAGATTTTTCTTCAACTATGATAGGAGTATTTGTCTCTTCTGTTTTTTGGTCAGTTAATACACTATTAGGATCAGAGGGTATTTTAGAAGCAATATAAGCTGCGAGTTTGGCAATTGTATTTAAATCTCTCAGTTTCAGATCTTCTGGAACTGCAAAACCAAAATGAGATGCTGAATTTGCGAAAATCTCAACCTGCTTGACTGTATCAATTCCAAGGTCAGCCTCAAGGTCAAGTTCTGGATCAAGCATGTCAGCAGTGTAGCCTGTCTGTTTGGCAATTATATCTATGATTACGCTTTTAACATTATTACTCTGATCTTGTTGAGATTTACTATCATCTTTTTTATTATCATCTTTTGCAAATGGTGTAGTTTTTACCAATAGAGATTCTTCTGAATAAGATTTTTCAGAATTACGAATTTTTGTAGGAACAGACTCAACTTTAGAATCAATATAGGCTGCAAGTCTTGCAATTGTGTTTAAATCTCTCAATTTCAAATCTTCTGGAACTGCAAAACCAAAATGGGATGCTGAATTTGCGAAAATCTCAACCTGCTTGACTGTATCAATTCCAAGGTCTGCCTCAAGGTCAAGTTCTGGATCAAGCATGTCAATGGTGTAGCCAGTCTGCTTGGCAATTATATCTGTAACAACAACCATCACACCTTTATCACCTGTTTCAGGATAACTTTTAACTTCAGAGGATAGAGAGTTAGCAACCACAGGATAAATTTGAGCAGTATCTTGAATTTTTATTTGAACTGGTGCTGGTAATGAAGCACTTTTCTCTCCAACCACACAGAGCATATTATCAATAAATTTCAACTCTGGTCTATCACTTCCACTTATTCTTTTTAGCCATGAATTGTATGATTCAGAGTGAACTTTCTCTTCAATACGTCTGATAAACAAAAATGCAAAATGAGAACCAAAACCAGCAGCAAGATGCAAGCCATATTCTGCCTTTTCCCCGCGTCCTCCAGCAGAACTACCTGAAGTATAAGCACTACTTGAATTTAAAGTTGCAAAGTTAAGCTCTTTAAAATGTTCAGGAATATTGACAAGATTGGCAATTGGCGGGGCTTTTCTCTTCTGCAACGCCTTGACCATAACAACATCTTCAATTGCTGCACCAAGTGTATGACCTGTAAAGCCTTTTGTGTTTGTTATGCAGATATTTTTAAGATGATTCCCAAATGCAGTTTTTAAGGCTGTAACCTCAGCATCAGCACTGCCACCGCGAGCTGGTGTATATGTCTCATGCGACATGAAGAGGAGTTTATCAGCATATTCAGACTGGTTCAGATTATGCTCTTTCTCCATCTTTGATATGAACTTTTTCATCTCGCTTGCCATGTGGTCAACATCAATGTTGAATGTGTGGTATGCACTGTTTGCCATGTGAGTTCCAAGCACTACTGCCTGACCTCTCATTCCTCTTGCATGAACTTCTGATGCCTTTTCAACAATAAGACCAACAGCACCAGCACCTAAAATTGTGCCGTTACGGTCACTGTCAAAAGGTTTGGCAGCTTCAGAGACCCGTTTTTTCACTGTGGCAGCACCAAGAGCCAAAAATCCTGAACCAATCCACTGATTTTGTGCTGGAGATGTTGCATTTTCTCCGCCAATTACAACTACACGCTTGCATCGCCCAAGTTTTATCCAATCTTCTGCAATGCCAATTGCCTGAGTTGTTGATGCACATGCACTGCTCACAAGAACATTTGGTCCCTTTGCCTTTATAATCTGGGCAAGGTGTGCAGAACCTAAAGGACAAGCGTTGATCATAAAATTTCTGTCAAATTTATATAACCCCAAATCCTCTCTTTTCCGCTTTCTGATTTTAAAAAACCAATCTGTAAGTTGCTCTTTTACTGCTGGCTCTTTTATATTTTCCATAAGGTAGAAATAGATGCTCTGAAACTCCTCATAAGGCTTTAGAAATAGCTTGTCATAGAGATATTTTTCCATTTCATTTATTATAGTTTCATTGCTTGGAAATAGTGAAGTTATGATAACGCCTGTCTCGTCTTGCATCTCTTCAGGAAGGGCAAAACCATCAGGAATAAGCTCAAAAGTTGCTCCTGAACTTGAGAAATTACCACCTGAACTTGAATTTGTTAAACTTGAATTCGTTGAATCTTTTTTTCCAGAACTAAAATCTTTAAACCTTGATGGAGTCTTATATTGCATTACAAGTGGAATTCCAGCATCTTTCAACGCCTCAATTCCAGCCGCAACTGCCAAAGCCATGCTTATGTCATATTGAGCCTTTATTCCATACTCCTCATTGAGGCTAAAATATCCAAGTTGCCCTGCGAGATGAATTACATCTTCTGTCCTTGAAATTTCAACAAAACGGGCATTTCCATCAGGCTCTTTCAGGATTCTTGTAATGTTCTTGTCAACAATTCTCTCTTGATCTTCTAAGGTCAGAGGCTCAATAAAGTTTTGTCCATCAAGGATCATATCGAAATTATCAGAGGCAAAGACACGCCTTGCCTTTCCGGGAAGACCAACAGATACACCTGAAATAATAACAGAGTTTTCATTTACAATTGACAGAACTTGATTATCAATTGCCCCAGAAGCAATTGATTCCAAAGCCACAGATATACTGTAACCCTTGATATTGATATGTTTCAGAAGATTGACCAAGAGCTTGCGAGGTCCAATCTCCATAAAATGGGTATTACTATCATTACCTGTATTGCCGTAATTAATGGTATTATTGCCAATGGTGCTTGAACCGTTGCTATTGCTGATTCCATGCACATATTCGATTGACTTTATGAACTCAACAGGCGTGGTTATCTGCCTTGCAAGAAGCTCTTTAACTTGATTTGCATTTTGAGGATAGGGTTTTGCGGTAACATTTGAGATAACGCGTGAAAAATCAACATCATTAAAGGTTACTGTGTCCAAATAATCTTTCAATCTTCCAGCAGCTTTCCCAAAAAGCGGAGTATGAAATGCACCAGAGAGGTTAAGCCGTTTATAGACAACATTTTTAGATGTGAGAAATTTACAGAAAATCTCAATATCCTGCTCACTTCCTGAAACTGCGGTCTGTTTTTCGCTGTTTTTATTGGTAATGTAGAGCCATGATGCACCTGATTCTTTGATAAGTGATGCTGTCTCCTTTTCATTGCCAAAGACTACCATGATTTTGCCAGGATACTCGGTTGCTGCCTCTCTCATCAGATCTGACCGTTTGATGATTAGCTTCATGGCATCGTCAAAGTCGAGCATTCCGCTACAAAACAGGGCTGTATATTCGCCAACACTGTGTCCTATAAAAAAGTCAGGGTTAAAATTCTCAATAGCAGATTGTGAGTTTGCCATTAAAGAGGAAGCCACACCTGAAGATTGACCTTGAAGTAGGCTGAACAGGGCTGCTGAAGATAAAAACACTGCTGGCTGGGTGTTTTCAGTAAGATTAAGTCGATTGTCATCTTCACTAAACATGATATTTAAGAGCGAATAACCACGCTGTGATATGAATATCTCCTCTCCACGCTCCATAACCTGTCTGATTACAGGCTCGTTTTCAAACTGCTCTTTCATCATTCCAGAGTTTTGGGAGCCTTGCCCTGACAAAAGTGCAACAAGGGTCTGTTTTGAAGGGTTAAGAATTTTTAGTTTCTCTTGCCCCTCTCCTGCAAGGATAGCAGACATCTCCTCATTTTTAGAGTTTGCTCCAGAAGCGTATGGCAATAACTTTCTCTCTTTGTCGCTAACCTCTGTGGTTTGGTTTGTGGCTGTTTGAACAACTCCTGACTCTGTTCCAAAAATAAGTGGAAGATTTACCATACTTAAAATTGCATGACAGTGGTTTCCACCTATACCATTGACATTAAAGGCAAATTTAAACGGTGCAGCATATTCTTTGCCAGAGAGAATAGGATTTTTAAGGGTCGAGAATTTAGGGTCATAGTCAAAATTGGGAAGAAGAGTTCTGTGTTTGTTCATCAAAACCATTTTTGCCAATGCAACCGCAGGGTTGGCAGCCTTGAAGTATCCGAACTGGGTCTTTACATTTCCAAAATATAGCTGTCTATTCTCCTGATCTTGCTCACCTTTTTTCTCGCCATCTGTCATACCTGACGATATTAAATCTTGCTTATAAGTTTTGGCATGGTCAAAACATTTTTCCACAACCTGATTTTCGACCATATCGCCCATAATGTTGGAGAATGCAAAAAGATCAAGATAACCAACATCCTGCTTTCTGATTCCGTTTCGTCTGTAGCACTCATTTATTGTGGAGACAAAAGTCTGTTCAGACGGTGCAAGCAGATGGTCAGGAGCACTTGATTTTACCATACATTCGCCAAGTTCTGCTAAAATCTCCATGCCTGACTCTTTTGCTCTTTTTAATGTTGTCAGAACATGAATTGCTGCCCCTTCGGACATTGCATAACCATCAGCCCTTGAGTCAAAAAATCTTGGCTCTGTCCCTGACAGTAACCCTAAACGCTTAAATGCCATAAGCACAGCAGGATAGAGATTTGCATCAACACCGCCAGCAAGAGCAAAATCAAGCTGTTTTGAAGATATTTCTCTCATGGCATTACGGATTGCAATAACAGCCGATGCACAGGAAGCATCAACAACATAGTTGACACCGTTAAGACCAAAGTGGTTGGCAATGCGTCCAGATATGATGTTGGAGAGAAGCCCTGGTGTTGTGTCTTCGTTATTTTCAGGAAATCGCTGTCTTATTGCTTCGACAAGTTGAGATGCAATGTTGTTTGATTTGTCCGAATTAACAGCACCGCTATTCTGGATAATCTCGGCAATAAAGCCTTTTCTAACACGTAAAATATTTTTGCTCTGTCTCTCGCCTGAAATTGTGCCAAGAATCACGCCTATTTTGTTTGACTGTATGGTTGGTGATGGTTGCAAAGCTGATGTTGATTGTGTGGTTGACGATTGAATAAACCTTGCAAGTCCTGACGAGTTTATCGCTTCATCAGCAGCATCTAATCCCAATAACTGCCCACGCTCCAACGATCTCACAATTGATGGTGGCATTCTGTATTTGATGTTGTTGAACTTAAAATCCTGAATCACTCCAGCCTTTACCATTGGCAGATGAAAATAGGATTTTTTATCAAATTCAGCATAAACCTGATTGTCAAAACGCTCTTCTGGAATCTCGGACAACTGCTTTTGACCAGATTGCAGATTTTCCCAAAACTGGTTTACACCACGTCCACCCGGAAGACATAAGCCCATTCCAGCAATGACAATGCGGTCGTCGTTAAAATCGTAATCAGGATTTGCAAATATCCTGCGAGGTAGTGTGATATATGAATATGAACGGAACTCCTCAACCACAAGATGGTAGTTGATTCCACCAAAACCATAGGAGCTGACCGCTGCTTTTCTTGTCCTGTTTTCAGGTGTAATCCATGGTTCTGGATTTTCAATAACATAAAGCCCTGTTCCTGAAAGATCATGGTTGTGGGAAAGTTTCTCAAAATTTGCGTTTGGAGGCAAAATCCCCTTTTGAACAGCAAGCAGAGCCTTGACAAGTCCAGCAGCACCAGCACCGCCAAGCAGATGTCCAATTTGAGATTTTACAGAACTTATGCCTATTTTTTTGTTCAAGCCATCATCAGTAGGGTTGGAGGAGAGTAAAGTATTATCTCCAATGTTAGATATAGAAGGAATATTAGCAGCATAAAGCTGTTTGATAGTTTGAAGTTCTGCCTGATCCCCCATTATTGTTGAAGTTCCATGAGCCTCAATAAATCCAATATCACTTGGGGAAACTCTGCCACCCATATTTTCATAGCACCGCTCTAAAGCAAGGATCTGACCTTTAACATTCGGGGCTGCAATAGCTTTGCCTCTGCCGTCAGAACTTCCGCCGATTCCCTTAATCACGCCGATAATGTTGTCGTTATCGCGTAAGGCATCTTTCACCCTTTTTAAGACAAAAACAGCAGCACCTTCGCCAAGTATAAATCCATCTGCACGCTCATCAAACGGAAACGAGCCTTTTGCAGACAGAGCACCCATCTTGCAAAATCCGACAAATGATTCAGGAGCAAGGTGAGTGTTGACACCGCCAACCACTACGTGATCGCAGTCTCCAGAGAGAAGTTCTTTAACAGCAGCATCAATGGCAGTAAATGATGATGCACAGGCAGCATCAACAACATAGTTGACCCCTCTGATGCCAAGATGTTTTGCAATTCTTGAGGCTTCGATATTTAAAAGCATACCATGAACCGGATCATAGCCAGATTGTCGCCCCTCCATACCTTTTTGCAAATCCGCCACAAGTGCTGATTTTTCATCTTCGTTTAATTTCTGAAACTCGTTGGTTTTCCGCAACATTGATAGGACTTCGGGGAAATGGTATTTAAGCTGAATTTCGTTTCCAAGTTCGTTGCCAAGGCAGGTTGCTATGATTACGGCTATTTTTTCAGGATTTATGACCACGGTTTTTTGTAGAGGTTTAGTATGCTCATCCCCTAAATGAGGAGCATCTGAACTCTGGTTTGCAAATGTAGGAGTTCCAAAATGTAGATTTTGATCTAAATAACCAGCATTTTCAACTGCCTGATATGCAGCCATAAGAAGAATTTGCTGACTTCTTGAAAGTCTTGCGGCTTTACTTTCATCATATCCAAAACGTTCATGGTCAAACTCAAAATCTTTAATATAACCAGCCAGCATTGTGTAGGATTTATCTTCTGCTGTTTTGTCTGGATCGTAGTAGAGGTCTTTTCTGATTCTGCTATTTTCCATTTCCCTTATTGAGTAGCGTTTTCCAAGAATATTCTCCCAAAGCTCTTCGGGATTATTAGCATCAGGCAGAATACAACCCATACCAATTACTGCTATTTCATCGTTCATACTCTTTGTCTCTGATGATAAAACCTCAAGACGGTTAAGGTTACTGAACAATTTTTCCTTAACATTTAATAAAGATGCTACAGGTTTCTGAGTAAACGTATTGTTAGTATATGTAAAACCAGAACCTACAGCAGATTGAACATCAAAAAACATTGCGTGAATCTGGTTAATCGTGGTTGTATCCTTGAAAAATGCAAGTGCATCACCAACAAGAAAATTGCCCCTTTTTCTGTGCTCTTCCCCCTCAAACCATCTGTAGTTCTCTTCTCCTGGATTCTTGAAATCAGGAAGAAAACCCTTTGCACCAATCAAAAGCGAACCGATATTATTTTTCTCAAATGCCCGTTTACGATCTTCGAGTTTTTCGCCCTTTTTGATCATCTCCTTTTCCCGTTCAACCATAATCCTGGCAAATTCGGTTGGTGCAGTGCGTGAGGCAAGACCGACACTGTTGCCAATAACAACGGTCTCGTTCTCTTCACATAAAATGGTCTGATACTGCTCTTTTATGCTCTTTGTCTCAACAATCTCACGTGAAAACAGATAGGCAGTTCCAACCTGAATACCAATTTTTACCCCTTTAGCAGCAAGGCAGGAGGCAATACCT
>CAXNND010000002.1:0-15489 GCA_964203105.1 Desulfamplus sp. | reverse complement strand
TTACATCTTCACAGATCGATATTATCAGATCCTTTGATATTCCATAATCTTCTGATACTTTTAACAGCCCTTGTGATTCTACTAACTTTGCTCTTCTCCTCTCATTGCAGTGCTCTTGATTATGGTGATTCTCATATTCATCTTGATTGTCAAGAGACTGAATATATTTGTCCATTGTCCTTACAAGTTCATTAAAATCAATCGGCTTGCCCACAAAATCGTCCATACCTGTTACAAGAAATTTTTTTATCTCATCTTGCATTATGCTTGCAGTAAGGGCAATTATTGGAATATGTCTGCTGCTATCTACTGGAATATCGCCATCACTATAAAGATAACCTCTCTCCTCTTCAATAGAACGTATCATCCTGGTCGCTTCAAGTCCATCCATTTCAGGCATGTGAACGTCCATCAAAACTATATCAAATTTCTCATCCTGAAAAGCCTTGACCGCCTCTGCACCATTTTTAGCAAGGGTTACTGTGTGCCCTTGAAGTTTCAGGCGGGTTTTGACTAAAAGTGCATTTGCCTCAACATCTTCTGCAACAAGTATCTTGAAAGAGCGGCCAGAACCACGTTTTGTGTGTAATCGCTCTTTAAAGGTTTTATATGAATTAGATGTTTTATCGTAATAAGCTGATTTGTCAACATCAGAAGAGATATCTGTAGTGAGCATCAACGGGTCGTCAACTATTGAGAGCGGTATGGTAAAATGAAACTTGCTCCCTTTATCCTCCTCACTCTCTACCCATATCTGACCACCCATAAGTTCAACAATCTGCTTTGAGATAGTTGTCCCTAATCCCGTCCCTCCATATTTGCGTGTGGTTGAGCTGTCTGCCTGTGTAAATGGATCAAAAATATGATCAAGACGATCAGAGGCTATCCCGATTCCAGTATCTTCAATGGTAAAGTGAACCATCACACTTTTACTATCTGCCGGATAGTTTTTATCATTGCTATCATCTGATACTATCGTATCCCCAACCATATCTGATATCAGATCATCCCCTTCTGGTATCACCTGATCACTCTTTGGCATAATAGTTAGTGTTACGCTACCTGTGTGTGTGAACTTGATAGAGTTTGCCAGTAGATTGATAATAACCTGTCTTATTCTGAGGGCATCGCCTGAAAATACACGATAAAGGCTCTCATGTATCTGATAGTTAAGTTCAATCCCCTTTTCTTTCGCCTTTATCTCCATGATATCAAATATCTGTTGAATCAATCGGGTAAAGCCGAACTGCTCGTGCTCAATTATCACCTTACCACTCTCAAACTTGTTCATATCAAGAATATCGTTTATCAGGGACAATAAACCTTGAGCAGAGCCATGGGCAGTTGCAAGATGTTGCCGCTGTTGTAACTTGAGGGTATCATCTTCAAGAACAAGATCTAAAAATCCTAAAATTGAATTCATAGGTGTTCTGATCTCATGGCTCATATTTGCAAGAAACTGACTCTTGATTTTGTTAGCCCGCTCTGCCTCTATAACTGCCTTTTGAATTGCATTATCACGATTTAGAAGTGCACGGGTTGTCAAAACTGCCACAATAATAGATAAAAAACAGCTTACAAGAGATATCATTCCAAGCACTGTAACTCCTGTAAGTTTACTTTTCCTGACCAGTTCAGCCTGATGATGAAGATTTTGCTGCACCTGCCTTACAATGATCTCAATTTGTTGGGAAAGGGTTTTTGCCGCCTGCCTGCCCTGATTGAGCAGAGAGAGAATCGCAAGATCCTGTTCAATCTCTTTTCGCCTGATGTCAAACGGGTTGATCTCCCCCTTTATGAGAGCTGTTAAATTCTGTTCAATACGGTTGAGATTGACGTTTAAAACGGGATTCCGCTTTGATAACTCCCCTTTATGAAACTCTGCTGATGCCATAAAAAAAAGATTCAATGATCTGTTGGCACGATTTTCAAGCGGGAATATATCATCAGGAGAACCGACATGCATTGCCATATTGAGAAGACTCATAAGAAGTGCACTTTCTGCCTTGATATCAAAAGCGGTCTCAAGTGGTTTGATGGCAGTCTCTGTAAATTCATTAAGGGATTCTCTTAACTGTCCAATGTCATCACCAATGTTCTGTGTTGCCATACGGACAGTTCTTTTTCCTAAAAGTTTGGTTAAAGAGGTTGTCCCCCAGACAAGAGGTACCAAAGTATCGTCAAGGTCAGCCTGAAGTTTTAAAAGATTCTCCAGTATAACGTGGCGTGTTTTACTTAAATCAAGTTTTTCCTGGACCATATTACGCAAAGAGGCTTCAATAATAGATACACGATCCAGATTCTCTTTAACGGCTGTAAGGGTTTGAGGGTCCCCCATTTTATAAACACTTTGAAGATCGCTCAGGTTTTGTGACATGTGGCGTTCAAACTCAAAATAGATATTTTTTATATCATTCTCATTTGATGCAGCAGTAAGTGCGGGTGCACTTGCTGCAATAAGGGCAGTACGTTCAGAAAGACGCATGGCGGCAAGAGTTGCGGGACATGTCTCTTTTTCTGTGGTATTTATAACCTGTCCAAGGTTGTAGAGGGTATAAATACCAAAACCTGATGCCACTACCACAAGAATGAAAATAAAGGCAAAAGCACTGTTTAACCTTATGTAAAAGCCTTCTGCCTGTTTTGGATTTATGTTCATTATGTTTCTAAAGAAGCCCATTTTTTTTGAGAATCTCTGCTGCGTTCGTTGAATCTATAACCATTGTCGGTAAAACAACATTAGGGGCTATCTTTTCGCCTTTAAATAGCTTGAGTGCCTGACGGATACCTTCAGGTCCAGGGGTCATGTAGAGAAAGGTTGCGGTCAGGGTTCCCTGATGAACCCATTTTATACCCTCTGCCGGAATGGCATCAATTCCAAGAAAAAGGATATCCTTGTCCCTGCCCATATCTTTTGCAGCAAGAAACGCACCATAAGCCATAGGATCATTATGTGCATAGACCAGATCTATTTTATGAAACTTGTCAAGTGCATCGGACATGATCGAGTATGCAATATCCTGCTTCCAGTCTCCATCTGCTGGAGGGATAAGTATTTTGATCCCTGACTCCTGACTGATTGGCTCCATAAATCCAGCATGTCTATCCTGTGCCGGCGTTGCAGCCATCCCTCCCCATATCTCTACAATGTTACCTTTTGCCTTGCCCTTGCCTCCAAGACGTTTGACAGCATACTCTCCGGCAGTTCTGCCAATAAGCCTGTTATCCCCGCCTATGAACTGGGTATATTTTTTGTTTGAGAGATCTCGATCAAGGACAATAACAGGAATTCCCTTATCCATAGCCTTATTGACAACCGGCGTTAAAGCCTCTGCCACTTTAGGGGAGATCAGAATCACATCAACCTTACGAGATATGAACTCATCCACATCTGAAATCTGTTTCTGCTCATCATCAAGACCATCCCGAACCAGCAGCTCTATTTCAGGATGTTTGTCCGCCTCAATCCTAAGCTCTTTATTGAACAAAAGCCGCCAAGGCTCAGTAATGGTTGCCTGAGAAAAACCAACTATATATTTTGATTTTGCTTCTGCTGCAAAAGAGATGGTTTGCAAATTTGTAAACATGCAAACGGATATCAGTATAAAAGTAAAAACAAATAGATTCTTTTTCATTTTTTTCATTTCTTCCTCCTTTTGGATAAACAGTGTTTATTGAACTCCTCAAAATTGTGTTGTCGTGACTGCTGAACAGTTTTAAACAGACAAATAGTATCTATTAGTTCTTCAAACCCATTGAAGCTCTATATATTTTTTTCTGTCGATCTCGTCCTAAACGGTCGGTTATCTTTTCCCACTCACCTACAACCTTGTCCATACCATTCCGTATCTGCTGCCTGCCATTGATGATTTCGGCAAGTTCAGCCTCAAGCACCCTGATATACTCATTATAGCCCAAAATCCTCAAATCAAGAGCAGCATGGGGTGAATCAAGACTATCTTTTAAAACACTCAGAAACTCTGAAGCAGCACGGGGTGAAAAGGCTTTGCTCCATTCATCAAGTGCAAAAAAGTGAGAGTATCTGTATGGATTAATACCTGTCCCACTTTTTACCACATCATGCAGGCTGTTTTCAGGGTTGGAGAACCACATTATGTAATCCCATGCAGCAGCCTTGTTTCTGCTGTTTTCAGGGACACTTGCAACCCAGCCCCCAAATGCAAGAAACGGTGCCTGAAAAGCGTTCTTCTGGGCTTCCCATTTCTGTGTTTTATAATTCCATATCTCTTTTGTACCTGGTAAAACAAAATATCCTACCTTATCCGCAATCTTTGATAATTTGGGGTCAGCAGATATCTGGGCAGTATCTCCCCAGTCAAGAGACATTGCAGTTTTTCCCTCCACAAAAGCCATTCTGCTGTCAACAATATTATAATCTATTGCATCAGGAGGGCAGAACTTCAGAATATCAAGATACTCGGTAAGAGCACGTATCCACCCTGGATTATTGAGCTGTGCCTTCATCGTATCAGGGTCAAAGAATTGACTGCCAGGATTATCAGGGTGGTTCACATAGGCTGAAACTCTGCTGAACAGATCCCAGTAAGATTGACCTCCATGAGAAAATGGCTCGGATGTTCCATACAGCTTGGTAGCTGAACCATTAACATTCAAAGCTGTAAAAAATTCTGCAATATCACGATACTCCTTCCATGTTTGGGGGGGAGCAAGTTCATATCCATAGGACTGTTTAAAAGCACTTCTGTTACTGTTATCGGCAAACAGATCCTTACGGTAATATCCATTAAAAAGATCTCCATCCACAGTAACTGCAATCCACTTGCCATCCCATAGCATAAGCCGTTCACGGTAAGTTGTATGGACATCATCAAAAATATCACTTTGTGTAAGCTCTACAGGCAATGGAGAGAGGGAATCATGATAATCTCCAACCCATGAAGATGCATATAGAATAACGTCAAACTGAGATGGTTTTTGAGCGATACCACTTTTCAGGGTTTCATAGAGCTGCCCAAAAGGATATTTTTTGACGACAGCTTTTCCACCTGTTGTTTTCTCCCAGCTCTTTGCATGTTCTGTTGCAGGGCTACCTATGGCTGGGGCATCCTGAACACCTATCACTATGGTGGTTGAGGTAAATTGCCTCTCCTCTGCTGATACTGCTAAAGGATACAAAACAATCGTAATAAACATAAGCCATATAGATGAAACAATTGCAGCCACTATCGAAGTAAAAATACCGTTTTCTGATTTATATTTGACCATTTATCCTCCTCATTTAACTTTCTTTAAATTTTTTACCAAACCGCCTCAGAAGAGTCGGACCCAGTATAGTCAGACCCTGAAAATTCGGAGCTAAACCGCCTATCTTTGATATTAAAGATAGGCTGAATAGTATTTTTTCATACAGGTTGGACAGATACCGTGGCTAAAAAGTGCAGTTGAGTGCATGGATATATACTCCTCAACCTTATTCCAGTATCCTTTATCATCACGAACCTCCTTGCAGTGCATACAGATGGGAATAATACCGCTGAGTGTTTTTATTTCAGAATGTGCCCTCTCAAGATCAGAGTTCTTCTGTTCAAGATCACGATTTTTTTGCTCAATTTCACGGCTCTTCTGCTCAAGTTGACTATTCTTGGACTCAATTTCATGGTTTTTCTGTTGAATCTCACGATTTTTCTGTTGAATCTGCCTTACCATATTTGTCATTTCATTATTTAAAATACTCATCTTGTCCATGAAATGGCTATCAGTGAGGGTTATATGTTCACCTATAATAAGGGCAGAGTTATCCAGCTTGAAGATATAGCAGGTCACTGTCATTGAGGGAGAGCCTGCTACAGAGAAATTGAGCTTTTTTTTTATGAAAAACTCCCGCTGCTCCTGAACAGCAGAAAGACTTTCCGGCATAAGAAAGTTATGAATACTCTGTCCCTTGATATCCTCAACTTTTACTCTCCTGAAAGAGGCTCGGGAATTTATCAGCTTGAAAAACGGCTGATTATATTCCTGAATCTCATAGTTGTCATCTATAATTACAACTATGAGATTCTCGGTATTTTCAAGGTAGTTTTCCAGTGCAGCAGTATAACTGTCAATTAAGACACTGCTTTTAAGGATTTTACTTTTCATCTGATTGCCATCTCTTTGCCAGATACTTTGCCTCTTCAAGATTGGGAGCAAATCCGTCCGCACCGATTAACTCCCACAATTTTGGAGTCTCATTAAAAACCCTGCCTCCAACCATAACCTTTATATGTCTGAGTTCATCGTCACTCTTTATCTGCATGATAACATCTTTTGTATAGTTCAGGTTAAATGGCATGGTGACAGATATGGCAATAAGATCGGGAATAAATGATTTGACAAAGAGCATAAGATCCTCTTTTGGCATGTTTGCTCCAAGATATCGAACCTCCCAGCCATCCTGTTCAAGGGTATCTGCAATCATCCATGCACCAATTTCATGGAACTCGTTGGGAGATGCAGTTACAATAGCCCTACCGCAGCTTTGAACCTGCTCACCTCTTCCCATGCTGATACTTGCCATGATTCTTCCCACAATGGCTGATGAAAGATGCTCCTGGGCAACTGAGATTTCTGCCTTTTCCCACATCATGCCAATTTCATACATGGCAGGCTGTATGATATGCAGATATAAATTCTGAACATCTGACGACTTTTTAATTGACTCCTGAGCCAGTTCAAGTGCTCTACGGTGATTACCATCCAAAAGGGCTGACTGAAAATCATTTCTAAGTTCAAGCCACTTTTCACTTATAGGAAGCGAAAAGTCTATATCTGACTGTGCAATTTTGATCATATTATCGTGTTTGCTTATTAGCCATTCATAGATTACATTAATCTCATTAGCAGCTTTTTTATCCAGGTATTCATTATTGGCAGATATCCATGCCTTTAACTCAATGAGAAAATAGTCAAACTGAAAACCGTGGGCACTGTATGCCCTGTAAACCCAGGGAACAGTTCTTGCCAGCAGTTCATAGTTGCTGATACTGAAAACCGTAGTCATAAATGCTGCATGATGCTTGTGGTTATCATACATAATCCCCAGAGGATTATTGCCTATAATAGTATATATATCAGGTGTAGTGGTAAGCTTACTGTTAACATACGTCAACATATCAGATATATTGACATGGTATGCGGTGGCAGATTTTAAACTGACAAATGGAAGGCATAATGCCTCTTGTATAATCTGATCCATAATTTTATTGTGGCTATCCATATATCTTATGTTCTCCTTAAAACTATATTCTTTTTAAAAGCTCATGTTATTGTTAAACAATATATTGTAAGACAAGTTCAATAACGAAATAAAAAAATATTACTCTGGTACAAAGAGAAAATTTTTTCAACTGAAATCAAGATAATGCCGATATTATTAAAAATAAAAAAATCAGAGATTTTTTGCTAAAAGCGATTTAAATGGATAGACGCAGGGTGTCTATATACCCCTGAAAATTAGACAGAATCATTTAAAACAATAGGGGGGATAAATGAAAATAAAATCATCTCAACTCTCTTTTAATGCAGAGAGAAAATATGAAGAGAGCAATGTGTCAAAAAGAGAGGTTGAAAATTTACAGGATCGTGCGGCTACCTCCAGCTCCAGAAGATCAGGAGAGCCAATACGAAATAAAATAACCACCAAACCCCGACTTTTTCCCGCACAGATAAATGTGCCTCAGACATCTTCAGATGATGCGGTACCAAGCGATCCAAAACTTGCTGCAATGAAACGGATGCTTGATGCACTGATGGGAAAAAAGATGAAACTGACCGATATTTCAGGATTTCAGACAGGAACTACAGCAAAAGGTTCGCAATCGAGTTTATCTTCTTTAACTGGCTCTTCAGCCTCTCCTGCAACATCTTTACCCTCTTCAATGTCTCTGAACCAAAGCGGTCTGAATATCGATTTTCAAAACAGCTCCCAGAACATTCAGGTGTCTGAAATGCCCCTAAGACGGGTAAGAATCACAGAGTTCAACTCCCATTACGAATCTGAAGCAACCCAGTTCAACGCCCTTGGAAATGTCAAAACAGAGAGTGGAGAATCTATCAGTTTCAAACTGCAACTTGACATGAAACGGGAGTTCTATTCAGAAAACAGTTCTCAAATAGTTGGAGATGCCAGCCTGACAGACCCTCTTGTTATCAACTTCAACGGGAAACCAGCAGAACTTACCGACGTTAAATTCAGGTTTGATCTCAATTCTGACGGTAAAGATGAGGATATTTCATGGCTCTCCTCTGGAAGCGGATTTCTTGTATTTGATAAAAATAAGGATGGGGTTGTCAACAGTGGAAGAGAACTGTTTGGTCCAGAAACAAACAACGGCTTTGATGAGCTTGCACAGCTTGATGACGATAAAAACGGATGGATTGATGAAAATGATGCTGCCTTTGAAAAGCTATCTGTATGGTCAGGAGATTCATCAGAAACAGCAACATTGAAGAGCCTCAAAGAGAGCAATGTTGGTGCAATTGCAGTTCAAAATACCGAGACAGAGTTTACAATCAAAGAGCAGAAGAGCCAAAATACACTTGGTCAGATTCGCAGAACAGGTATCTATCTTGAAGAGAGTGGCAAGGCAGGCACGATTCAGCAACTTGATCTCGCAATATAAATTGCAGGCATTGCTGCCATAACGCAATCGACACAAGCAAGTTAGAGTTCTATTTGATGGTAAGCCATATCCCAACCATCATAACGCCCATCCCGCAGATGCGTGACGGTGTAAGCAGACGGATATCAGCTCCGAGAAGTCCAAAATGGTCAATCAGGGCAGCAGATATGAACTGGGCAGCCACTAAAAGAGTTGACGCCGGAACAAGCCCTAAACGCGGTGTTACAAATCCAATTGCCCCTACAATAACAAGCCCTACAATACCACTTGTGAGGGCATACAGTGGCACGGTTTGAACTGCTGCCAAATTTCCACCTCGCAAGAGTAGCATAATCAGCCCGATTGATAGCCCACCACCACCGTAGGTTATAAATACGCTTTCAAGAGTTCCGATATTTTTATCAAGAACCCCCATGAACTGGGCCTGAATGGTTACAAACACTCCGCCCACCACTGCCACAACAATCAGAAAAGTGATATTAGACAATCAATACTCCTTATGGTTATTTTTTAGTTTTTTTAAAATATACTTCCTGCAAAAATAAATTGTTATCCAATAAAATCAGGGGTCAATTAAATCCCAGTTTTGCAGGATGTCAAATATTTATTTTGCAGTTTATTTTTTTTAAATATGATATCTACCAGCATAAAACAAGCAATACTACAAACAAGAACCAAATATAAAAAAGGCGTTTGCTGTTAGTATGGAAACTACAGTTCAACAGGAAAAAAAATATCCCAAAAAAGGCAGGTTATGTATAGATGTTGACCTTATGGGTCCTCTTTGCATGATATCAGCGGCACTCCTTTTTACCATGATGAGTCTGCTCGTGAAGCAGATGGATCCAAGATATACAGTCTGGCATATCGGATTCATAAGGCTTGCTGGTGGAGGCTTGCTGCTACTTGCCATTTTTGGACGCCACCATAATCTCTACAGAGGAAACAATATCCCAATGTTGATATTTAGGGGTTGCACAGGGACTGTTGCTTTTATAGCATCTGTAACAGCCATCCGACTCCTTCCCATCTCAACAAGCGTTGTGATATTCTATTCATTTCCTGTTTTTGCAGCTCTATTTGGTGCTATCATCTACAAGGAGCGTATTGGACTATCACAGATACTTTGTATTCTTATGGTGATGGCTGGTGTTGCACTCCTGTTTGATTTCAAATTTTCTGTTAACCTTTTCGGGCAGTGCATGGCACTTATGGCTGGACTGTTTGCCGGCTTGACTGTCACACTTGTAAGTTCTTTAAGAGAACAAAATGGCTCTGTTATAATTTATCTATATTTTTGTACTGTAGGAGCAGTTGTAACCTCACCTGTGTTTATACTTAATCCAGTTATACCTGCTACATCTGTAGAGTGGCTTATGGTAACAGGAATCATTGTGACATCTTTGATCGCACAACTTCTGATGAATCAGGGGTTCTTCTACTGCCGGGGATGGGAGGGGGGAGTATATATGTCATCAGAGACACTTTTCACATCAGTAGCCGGTATTGTGTTTATGAATGACCATGTATCGTGGAGATTCTGGGTTGGTGGTAGCATCATTTTAGGCAGTGGTCTTTTACTCAACTGGCTCAGACTCAATGCCAGAGATCACCTTTTACACAGCTCAACAGAATAGGAAGAGAAAAAGATGAAACCTCCAATGTAGATAGACGATACAGCAGCCTTTCCCTGCCTTTGATAGAAACTCTCATATACCAAGTCGATCCATAACCAATTCTGTCGGCACTCCATTTTTGTCCCATCCCATAATGCTATAAAAATCCTGCACCATCTCTGAAAGTCCATGCACCTTTTCACCCTTTACAGCCCCATCCGGCAGCCCCTCTGACTGAAAAAATTGAGGTAAGGTGTCATGCTGAACAGTTGCACCGCAGGCAATGTTAAAGAGCTTCTCCATATTTATAATCCGCTCTCCAATTGTAAACATCTCCTCACTTGACATATCAAGACCTGTAATGCTTCGGGTAAGCCTACTCTCGTTTTCAAGATCAAACTTGCCAAGTATTGACAGGGCAGGTACCTTGCAAAGACCAAGAGAGTCAATGACAGCACTGACAAACAGACATTTTCTTATTAATGCCGCCTTGCCCTCTGTGGTTAACGGGTTTATACTCTCCAAAGTTCCAAAATCCTCTTTTGCCTGCTCTGCAGGGTAGCGAAATGCAGGCACAGGATAGACACTTGTAAAATCACCACCTCTAAGTGATATGGCGTAGGTTAGAGCCATAGCCTGAGCACCCCTTGGGTCACCGCCGTAAATTTCTACCCCTTTGGAGTGAAAGGCAAAATTTTCCGAGCCTCTACCGATGATCTCAGATGCCCGCTTTACCCCTTGGGATAAAATCTTTCCCAACCCCTCCTGATTGGCAATTTGAACCATCAGAGCCTCCATTACTTTGGCATTGCCCCATGTTAACTCAAGACCGCCTGTATCTAACGCAAGCTCCTCTCTATCAGAGCCAAGAGACTCTTTATAAGCGGGAAAAGATTCTCTGTCATACAGGGAACATCCGCCATTTCTATTTATAAGTATTCCTCTATCAAAAAGATCCATGGCAAATGCAATTGCAGAACCTGTAGATATTGTATCAATACCGAGAATATTGGCAAGATTGGTCAGATAAAGCAGCTCGTCAGGGTCAGAGAGTCCGCAAAGTGAACCCATGTTGATGATCGTCTCATATTCAGGTCTGCCACCAGTAAACCCCTGATGCTCCCCAGCCGCAATTATGATCTCTGCCTTGCAATTTACAGGGCAGCGGTGACACCCTCTCTTTTTATGGACATATTGCTTGAGATTACGTCCATCAATATCCTCAACATGTGCCATCCATCCTTGACGATAGTTGCGTGTTCCAAGCTGTCCAGCACCATTTAAGGGGAGAATATGGGCAGCACTTCCCCATTTTGAAAAATCTTCAAACAGAGGCTGGGATGATCTTATGCTCTCAACATACTCTTTAACAACAGCTTTTGTTGAGTGCTCTCTTGTGGCAATATCTGTCGTGGATATATCTGCTGTTGAGCTATCAGTTAAAGTGCTGCTTTTAACACCTTCAACCAAAATTGCCTTTAGATTTTTAGATCCCATTACAGCACCCAAACCTGTCCGTCCGGCAGCGTGATCCTTACCGTGCATGATGCAGGCATAGCGCACCATATTTTCACCTGCAATACCTATAGATAAAATTTCTGTCAGCTTGTCAGGGTGTTTTTTTCTGAGTTCCTGTTCAGTGACGCGAGTATCCATGCCTTTGAGATATTCACAACGCTGAATTGATATACCTTGATCGTTGACAAGCAGGTATGAAAGCGAAGATGCTCTGCCTGTGATAATGATCGATGCAACATTGAGGGATTTAAACCTTGCTCCGATATGACCTCCAATATTGGAGCTGCCCATCAGACCGGAAAGTGGAGATCGGGCACTTATATGGAGTCTTGAGGAGGCAGGAGCTGCTGTGCCGGTCAGAAGTCCGGGGCTGATTATCAGAATATTTTCAGGAGACAGGGGTGAAATACCATCAGAAATATATTGCTTACTGTTAATATCGGAAAAGATGGATTTCTCAGATAAACTATGGCTATCTATCAAACTGCTTTTGTTTGGTGACAAAAGATGTCTGTAAAGATAGTATGTGTTAAAACCAAATCCACCTAAAACATATCTGATATCTTTAATGGAAAATGGGGATAATGATATAGTTTGAGATGTTAAATCTATATTGAAAATTGTTGAGTCAGGTTGCAATCGAATATACTCCCATCCATACAGTTTTATCATTCGTCATGATTTTAATATATTACTATCATATAGAACAAAGTAGAAATAGAATTCAATTAAGAATCATCTGATGAATTATATATATAAAATTTAAAAAACATTCAATAAACTACATGCCGTAAGCTGTAGCTAATAACTGATTCTGATTAATTGTATAACGATTGGATCGGTAATATAAAAAGGATTGCTCTGGATCTGTAATATTGATAAATATAATAATGTCAACATCACTTAAATTACACTAAAGGGAGGTCTTCATGTTACAGCAAACTGACAGTAGAATTAAATCTGACAAGAAACAATCAGAGAAAATCCTAAATATTAATAATGAATCTGTCTCTAATGGTATATCTCCAGATGAGCTGCTCGCCCCCTATCCCTATTCAGCAGCAGATAACATTGAAGGCTACAATACCTACTTACCGTGGAAGAGCAGGATTGTCGGAGGCTTGATACGCAATACACTTCAATGGAAAAACATCTTGAGGTCAGTGGCTGACTCTCCCCATATATTTGGACCTTTCTCTGGTGCAGCATATTTTCATAAATGGCTGATTGAGCACAACATCACCAATCCAATACATCTACATGCAAAGGTAGCCACCCGTGCAGGTCTTACCCCTGATACATACGCAGAGAAAGATGAAAATGTCGAAAATGCTTATGGTAACATGCTCTACGAACTTTGCACACTCTGCATGAAACAGGCAAATTCCGATTCAGGCAACCCTGAACCTTTGAACTCAATTGACTTTGGCAATTTACAGTCAAATGTGAGCTTCAAGCCTGTCGGCAAATTTGACAGAGAAAAGTGCAGGATGCTCTCCAGCACACGAGAAGGGGTTCAAATCCTTAAAAGTTACATGAAGGACATTGCTCAACTTGAATTGCAGTATAACTCTCTTGGACTTACTCGCCTGAAGGCTATGAGAGAGCTGCTTTTATCTTTGTTGATTGTTATTACTGAAAAGCCGTTTGGTGAACAATCAGAAAAATCTGATCAGCCATTAGAATTAGAAAAAATATTCCAATTTCAAAAGAGGGCAAGAACAAGGGAGATACCCTTTGAACTCAAAATAAAGCCTGGCAAACCAGTTCAACCGTTTTCCGAATATTTGGAAAGTTCCCGCACACGCCTTGAAAATCTCTATAACCACAGGGCTTTTAATATCAAGCTGTTTGCTCAATCTGTAACCGGTGGTAAAATAGGCTATTCTGCCTATGAAGTTGTTGAAGGTTCAAGAATCCACACAGTAACCCTCCGCCACTATCTGCTGCCAGAAGGGATACAACCAAACGGCAAAATCCTCTACATGGTGAGTCCTCTTATCAACAAGGCTGAAATATTTGATCTTGCCAAGGGAAAATCAGTGGTTGAGGGGATGCTTCAGGCTGGCTATAACATCTATCTTCAGGATCCTGGTGATCCAGGCGTTGAGGATACAGACCTTGGACTTGATTTCTATGGGAAGGTTGTGCATGACAGATATATTGATATTATCAAGCAGCGACACCCTGATCAGGAGATTTATGCTATGGGCTACTGCATGGGTGGAACCTTGTTCATGCCATATCTTGCCAGGAGAGCTGAAGAGCGTTTTAGCCGAGGGGAGTCTATGGATATCAGAAAAGTTGCCCTTATGGCGACACCTGTAAAATTTGATGATGAATCGAGCGGTCATTCACCAATGCGTAAAGTTATTCGAGATGATTATGATGAGGTTTTGATGGGCGAAATGTATGGCGATGTCAATGTGCCACCACAAATCATAAGCGTTGGAATGAATGAAATTCAGCATGGCGTGCAGTATAATGTGGCATCAGGATTTTATACTCGTGCATCTTTTCCAGGAGCTATTGAAGATGCCGCACCTTTTCTTTACTGGCTTACTCATGGTACAAAATTTGGCTCAAAAGCACACAGAGAGTGGATAAAGCACATTTTCATGGAAAACAGGATTTACAACCAGACATACTCTCTCCCATCAAACGAACCTCACCTTGATGGCAAGCCTGTAAATATGGGGATACTCAAGGAGGCTGGAGTCCAGATTTTTGATTACAGGGGAGAACGTGATCCAATTTCACCGATTGGATCATGTGTCTCAAGCGAATTATGGGGAATGGTTGAGAATGAGATTATGCAAGATGAACATTGCACTGTTAATGAGTGCAACCTAAAAGAGACACGAGGAGGACTCAATCGGACAATCGAGAAAAATATTGGACATATTTTTGTGGTCAGCAAAGTTTTGCTGTCAGAATATCTTGATATTGTGAATAAGTTTTATGATGGAAAGTTCTAAATCCTATTATGATAGCAGGTTTCAACTCTCATTCTGTTATACCCCCCTCTCCATTTAAGGAGAGGGGCACAAGATCAATTTTTTATATCAAGAGTTTAGCCCGCCTGTTTTCCAGTTACGAATAAGTTCTAAAAACGTACGAACTCCAACTCCTGAAGGTCCTTTTGGAATATAACTTTTTTCTGTAAAGTCCCATGCAGTTCCTGCTATGTCAATGTGTGCCCAAGGGGTATCTCCCACAAATTTTTCCAGGTAAGCACCTGCTGTTATAGTTCCCGCAGATTTGCCTCCGGTATTCTTTATATCTGCAACCTTTGACTCAATCTGTTTGGTGTAATCATCTCCAAGAGGCAGTCTCCACAGAGGTTCGCCAGCCCGTTTTGCTGCTGCCTCAAGCCGGTGAACAAGCTCGTCATTGTTGCCAAGAACCGCTGAATAATGATGTCCAAGACCCATAACCACGGCACCTGTCAGTGTGGCAATATCCACAACACAAGCAGGCTTAAAGGTCTCAATACCATAGGCAATGGCATCTGCAAGCACCATTCTGCCCTCTGCATCTGTGTTTACAATCTCAGATGTTACACCGTTGTAGTGGCGAATCACATCACCTGGTTTCATGGCTGAACTACCGGAGAGGTTATCTGTCGCCGGTATGATCGCAACCACGCCAACATTAGGCTTCTGCTGTGCCACAGCGTACATCACCGCAACTACTGCTGCACCGCCACACAT
>CAXNND010000001.1:0-15778 GCA_964203105.1 Desulfamplus sp. | reverse complement strand
CCAAGGGTGTTGTTGATCTGTATGACTGCTCTGATGACTGGATTCCAGTATATGACAAATCTGATCTTGCTGGTTTTTACATGGCAGTCGGTACAAGCGGTAATCAGTATAAAAATGCTCCGGTTGTAGGCAGAATGATGGCAGAACTTATCAATGCCTGCGAACAACAGGGTCTTGATCACGATAGGACGCCCTTCCAGTTTAAATATCAATATACTGGTCGCGTTATGAATGTAGGCTTTTTCTCCCGCAAAAGAGAGATTAATAAAAATTCGAGTTTTTCTGTAAATGGATAAATAGATGATTTATGTAGTTAATATTTTTACTGTCCCAAGCTAAAGCTTTGGGCTTAAATTTCCCAATGCCCCCTTTAAGGGGGCTTACATTTTCAGCCGATGGCTTTAGCCTGCGGCTGAAAATATTCAGGAATAAGGGCTAATGATATGAAAATATTTGTCTGTGTAAAGCATGTGCCAGATTCGGCAGCAACCATTATTGTCCATGACAAAATCCAGATTGACGAAAAAATTACCTTTCTTTTAAATCCTTACGATGAATATGCAGTTACAGAGGCAGTGAAATTAAAAAAATCTCTCATTCAAAAGGGAGATTCATCATCTTCAGCTCAAGTTCACCAGTCAAACGAAATCGAAGTTATAGCCGTCTCTCTTGGAACATCTGACGCTGAAAAGACAGTGAGATCTGCTATGGAGATGGGTGCAGACAGAGGAGTTCTGATCAAGACAGATATACGTTGTCAGGACAGTATTACCACTGCAAGAGCATTGAAAGCCGCCATTGAGCAGGAGTGTAACGAGAGAGGGGATTTAGGTATTATTTTTACAGGCAGAGAGTCAATTGACATGGTCGGAATGCAGACCATGTTCCGAATAGGAGCTTATTTCAACATTCCTGTGATTAACAATGTGTTTAAATTTACCCCTGATATTAAGGACGGTAAATGTTTGAAAGCCTGTGTTGAGAGTCTGACAGGAGGGGGCGGCAAAGATGTTTATGAAATATCCCTGCCATGCGTTTTAGGTGCTGGAAGAGGGCTTAACAATCCTGCATATCCAACTTTTCCTGATGTGGTCAAGGCAAGAAAACGTCAGATTAAAACAGTCGCTCTTGATGATTTGATTAAAAATTTAATCAATAATCCAATTAAATATTTGATCAGTGGTTCAAAATCTGATAATTCTACACAAACAGGGACAAATGAGATTCGGCAGTCGGGTAAAACCGAGATCATTGACCTTGAGCTTTTTGCCGAAAAAAGGACACCAAAGAAGATAGGGGGCAATAATTCGCAGGTGGCAAAAGAGATTGTCAGAATTCTTAAAGAAGAGGCAAAGGTTATTTGATGGGGTAAGATGCAAGTGAGGGGGAAAAGATGAAAAAGAGAGCTGTTATTATAGAAACCCAAGATGGGGTCATCAATAGTGCAAATTACGGCATGATCGCTTGTGCCAGCAAGGGTGCTACTGAACTCTATTGCTTTATTATCAATGAAAATGATGAGCATGGTGACAAATTCAGGGAAGAGCTTGAAAAATATGGAATAAAAAATATTGTCGGGATTTGCATAGATTCTACCTGTCAGAAAGACCACGAAAAGAGTTTCAATCCTGTTAAATGGTCAGATGCAATTGCACAGGCTGTGATAGCGTATCATATTTCAACCTTGTTTGGTCTGACAACTCCTGTAGGAAAGGAGCTTCTTCCAAGAATTGCAGCACAGCTTGATGCCCCTCTTGTTATGGACTGTCTTGATGTTAGCCAGACATATAATACAGTTAATGAGCATACCTATGGAACATATAATGATAGCGATCATGATTTTGATCTTGCCAAAACATCTCTCTATTCAGGTAAGACCATTGCAACTGTAAAGGTTACAGGCAGTATCAGGATATTTGGTATCAGACCAAATGTTATCACCCCTTCTACGAAATCGGCAATATTGCAGGCAGCAGAATCATCTCCATCTCAGGCAACAGCATCAATAAATTCTTCCCCATCCTCTATTGAGAAATTTATTGCCAATTACACTCCACAACAAAATATCAAACTTGTTGAAAGTAGAAAAGGGGACTCTTTGGGCAACCACCTGCTTGCAGCAGATGTAATAATATCAGGCGGACGTGCCATGCAAAACGGTGAAAATTTCAAACTTCTGGAAGATTGTGCCAGGGCTATTGAAAATCTTGGCGGTTCGGCTGCTGTCGGTGCTTCGCGTGTTGCTGTTGATCTTGGCTGGGTACCCTATCGTATGCAGGTTGGACAGACCGGCGAGAAGGTAAGCCCCAAAGTCTATATTGCCTGCGGTATTTCAGGCTCTGTTCAACATTTTGCTGGAATGAAGATGTCGAAAATGATAATTGCAATAAATGAAAATCCAAATGCTGCCATCATGTCAAGCTGTGATTATCATGTTGAATCTGATGTTTTTGAAATCTTACCGGCATTGATAGAGGAGCTTCAAACAACACAATAACCATAAGAACTGTGAACCATAAAAAGCAATTAAAGGTAGAACCATGAAAATTTTTGTTTGTATAAAGCATGTTCCAGACACAGCAGCCGCTATAAAGCTCTCTGGTGACACCACATTTGAAGATTCAGATTGTAAATTTGTTATCAACCCCTATGATGAATATGGACTTGAGGAGGCTGTAAGCCTTGTAGAAAAGAACGGCGGAGAGGTCGTTCTTGTAACCGTGGGGAAAGCCGCAGCAGAGGCAACATTAAGGGGTGCCATGGCTATGGGTGCCAGCAGGGCAATTCTCGTTAAGACTGAAGGGTATTTTATTGACAGTTCGCTCACATGTAAGGCATTGAAGGCTGCAATTGAGAAAGATGGAATGCCGGATATCATATTTACAGGGAAGGGTTCTGTGGATACAGAAGGTTTTCAGACTCAATATCGCCTTGCAGCAGCACTCAAGATGCCGGTGGTCAACGAAATATCCAAATTGACAGTCAGTGGAGATAAAGCTGTTGCAGAGAGGGAGACCGGAGGAGGCGAGAGGGAGGTTCTTGAAATATCACTTCCTGCTGTTATCGGTGCTACTAAAGGGTTAAATGAACCAAGATATCCAAAATTTCCTGATATTATGAAGGCAAAGAAAAAACCTGTTACAATGCTCTCCATTTCTGAACTTGGTATTGATGAGTCCGCAGGCAAAAACCGGCTGATTAAACTTGAATCTGTCCCTGAAAGATCAGGGGCAAAGATGATTCAAGGCTCGGTGCAAGAACAGGTTAATGAACTCATCAGAATACTCAAGGAAGACGAGAGAGTTTTGTAATTGCAGTTAAGTGCTATTTAAAAGATTTGACAACTTTTTGAAAGTTGTCAAATCTTTTGTAAATATTGCATTATCGTTAAATTGCGTTGAGTTTTTATCATAAGAAATTGATGATATTTAAGAAGAGGAAAATAATTATGCCAAGAACAGGCGTTTTGATAGAGATGGCAGATGAAGGCAAAATCAAGAATACCAATTATGGTGTTCTCACCGCTGCAAGGGGTAAAGATAGCAATAATGAAATTTATGCCCTGCTTATTGATGGCAGTGTGGAAGTTGATGCTGTCAAGGCAGATTCCACTGCATTAAAAAATGATCTTGCCGCATATGGTGTTCAGAAAGTGGTGGTTATTACGGTATCAGGGGATTTGCAAAACTGCCCTGACCTTCAGGCATCAGCCATTGCAGCAGCCGCCAAAGAGTATGAATTCAACTCTCTGCTTGGACTTGCCAGTGCATCAGGAAGAGATATGTTCGCAAGAGTTGCTGCAACACTTGATGAGCCAATGGCATCAGACTGTATTTTGGTTGACGTGGATGGAAGAACTGCTGTCAAATCCCATTTTTCCGGTAAAACTTTTGCTACAGTTCAGTTGGACTGCACAATGATGATAGCCACAGTGCGACCAAATGCAATTGATCCGGTAAAAATTGACACTGTTTCGTCTGATGTGGAACTTATCATTTTCAATGCACCGGTGAGTGATTCAGGCAAGGTAAAAAGGGTTGATGTCAAAAAAGGGGGAGTTGCCAAACTGGAACTTACCGAAGCCCCGATTATCATCACAGGCGGTCGTGCCATCAAGGCTGCTGAAAACTTCAGGATGCTTGAAGAGTGTGCCGAGGTTCTTGGTGCTGCTGTAGGTGCCTCAAGAGCTGCTGTTGATGCCGGATATGCACCTCACTCAATGCAGGTGGGTCAGACTGGCAAGACTGTAAGTCCAAAGGTTTATATTGCCTGTGGAATTTCAGGGGCTGTTCAACATTTTGCAGGGATGAAGACATCCAAAATTATCGTTGGAATCAATACCGATAAAGAGGCTCCAATATTTTCAAAGTGTGATTACGGAATTATAGGAGATATTTTTGAGGTTATTCCGGCATTGACCAAAGCGTTGAAATAAAAGTTCAATATTTGAAAACAACCCTCTGAATATTAAATCTTTTCAGGGGGTTTTTTATATTAAAAATACTATGCTAATTTGTTGGTTTCATGTTGTAGTGTCAAGATTTGACATTTAAAAAGTTGTCAAATCTATGTGTGCAGTTTTTGTAACGTAGAATATATAGGGAGAAAATTATGACATTTTATCTTATCCTTAAATCTTTGATAATGCTGATTGCCATTGTTACAGCATTTAGGCTATTTTTCATTAAAGTCAAAAGATTATACGCACTTATGATGGCGGTTGAAGGAAAAATTGAGACACCATTTAATCGAATTAAAGAACGCATAAATGTTCTTTTCACCGATGTTTTGGGACAGAGCAATGTCAGACGGAAAACATTGCCGGGTATTTCGCATACATTAATCTTTTTTGGCTTCTTAGCTATCCAGATCCATTCACTTGAGCTTATGATAAAGGGCGTTTTCCCCTCTTTTGATCTTCTTCATCTCATGCCATGGATTTACAGTAAATATCTTTTTGCCGCTGATATCTTTGCCTTTTTTGTTCTGGTCGGATTTGCTTATGCCCTCTACAGAAGGCTTGTTATCAAACCAGCTTACCTGACAATGGGCAGAGATGCCAATCTGATTATAATGTTTACATGCGTGATTATCATATCATTCCACCTTATCAATGCCCTCCAGAGTCTTATTCCGGCAGCAGCAGTGGCATCTGGTTCTACTGATCCAGCCACATTAGCGGCTCTGAGCACTTATAAGGGATTTTTTCCTGTTTCAGGATTGATGGCATCCATTCTGGGACTTAACCATTTGTCATACGGTATGCTTATCTTTGCGTACGAACTGTTTTACTATGTCCATATAGGTACAATTCTTGGCTTTCTTGTCTATATTCCAGGCTCAAAACATCTCCATCTGCTGGCTGCCGCACCCAATGTTTTTCTGAAACCTCTTGAAATCGAAAAGGTGATACAGAAAACCGATATTGAAAATGAAGATGCCGCATCGTTTGGTCTTGGAAAGGTGAGTGAACTAAACTGGCATAATGTTCTCAATCTCTATGCTTGCACAGAGTGTGGACGCTGCGAAGAGCTTTGTCCTGCTGCAAGCACTGGAAAACCTCTGTCACCAAAGAAAATTATTCACGATTTAAAGCTCGATCTCTTTGAGCAGTCTGATGCCCTTTTGACAATGGCATCCCTGCCTGAGCCAAGCAAAAACAGGGATAGCATTCTGCCCATCATGCGGGAAGGTTCACCGATTACCCATGACGTGTTATGGTCATGCACCACATGCCGTTCATGCGAGGATGTCTGTCCTGTGAACAACCAACATCTTGATTTAATATTTGAAATCAGAAAAAATCAGGTGTTGATGGAGGCAAGTTTTCCGCCTGAAATTCAGGGAACTTTCAGCAACCTTGAAAATCAGTCAAACCCATGGGGATTTAGTGCAGACACAAGAGCTGACTGGTGCAAGGGGATGGGTGTTCCACTGATGATGGATCGTCCTGATGCAAAGATTCTATATTTTGTTGGATGTGCAGGTTCATTTGATGACAGGGGCAAAAAAATCGCACAGGCAACTGCCAGAGTCCTCCAGAAGGCTGGAGTTGATTTTGCAATTCTGGGACCAGAAGAGAGCTGCAATGGCGATATGGCAAGGCGTGCAGGTAACGAGTATCTTGCACAGATGCTAATTCAGCAAAATGTTGAGGTTTTTAACCAATATAAACCGTCAATGATTTTGACCGGATGCCCTCACTGCTACAATGTCATAAAAAATGAGTATCCGCAGTTTGGTGCACGTTTCAGGGTTGTTCACCACACAGAGTATATTCTTGAACTGATAAAAGATGGGCGGCTTGTTTCAAATAACAGAAATTTTGGAGCTATTACATTCCATGACTCCTGCTACCTTGGACGGTGGAACAATATCTATGATGCACCAAGAAAGATTCTGGCAGAGATAAACAGCAGCCCCCTGGTTCAACAAAGTGGCAACGACAAGAGCTGTTCCAACAAACTGATTGAGATGGAGAGAAACAGATCAAGAGCCATGTGCTGCGGTGCAGGCGGGGCAAGGATGTTCATGGAAGAGAGCATTGGTCAGCGAATCAACAATGTCCGTGCACAGGAGATCGTTTCAACCGGAGCATCAATGGTATGTGCTGCATGTCCATTTTGCATCACCATGCTAAATGATGGGATAATGGAGACCGAACGCCAGATACCTGTTAAAGACATCGCTGAGATTGTTGATGAGGGTACAGTTTAATATATTACTTACCAAAGATAATATCTTATGAACTTAGGTTTTATCTGTTTTCGGGCAGTATGTAAGGGTTGTCAAACCATATTGTATGCTGCTTTGGGGCTTGACATTCAACCACATAAATGGGAAATAACCTCTGATTAGTAATGTGAATGGTATTGTAAATTATATATGAGGAGAAAAAACAATGAAAATTATAGTCAGCTATGACAATGATGTCAGAACAGCAACCGTGATGGATTTGGCACTGAAAAGGGCACAGGATTCAGGAGCCTATCTGTTTCTTGTAAAAACATGTGATACGAATTTATCCACAGAAGATATTGTTGAAGTTGAGAAAAAACTTAACTACCACAAAGAGACATTTGAGCAAAAAGGGGTTAAGTGCGAAGTGCATCTTCTGATCCGCGGAATCGCACCTGGAGAAGATATTGTACGTTTTGCCAAGGAAAAGGAGGCCGATGAGATTATATATGGAATGAGAAAAGAGTCAAAAGTGGGAAAACTTGTTTTTGGCTCCAATGCACAATATATAATTTTAGAGGCTCACTGCCCTGTGCTGACTGTAAAATCGATATAATAAGCCTGTAAGTCGTTATAATAAACCATATCTTGTAAATGGGATTTTCTGTTTAAATTGCAATAGTGCCAATTTTACTTCAGATAGTCCCATTTTGAATTTTAGAGGGCAGACGGATGTTGTTTCCAACAGATATGATAACAAGTCCGCAGAATATAAGAGTTGAGCCAAGGGCTAATGTCAGGGTGAATTTTTCTCCAAGCAGCAAGACACCAAGCATACAACCTGTCAGCGGCTCTGCAAGCATAATTATTGATGTGTGAGAAACTGGTACAGTTGAAAGCCCTGTTGCAAGCAGCAGATATGGTGCGGCTGTGGCTATAATGCCTAAATAGAGTATAACAGCAAGTCCATTACGGGTCATCACCTGGGTTAAATCCTCAGTCATAATCTTTGGAGTGACAAGTAGTGCCCCCACGCACAAAATTATAGATATTCCCATTGCCGGCGAGTGGTCAGAGATGACCTTCTTACTGCCTACAAGTGATACCGCATAACCAAATCCAGCACCTGCTGCTAAAACGATACCCATCATATCCACCTTAATAGCTCCTCCTCCGGCAGTGCCAAGAATAACACATCCTGCAATGGCAAGAGTTGAGGCAACTGCCCAACTGAGACTTAAACGCTCCTTTTGAAAAATTGCACTCAAAAACCCCGCAAATACAGGGGCAATACATATTGCTACTATAGTGCCAAGAGCAACGCCTGTTCTTGCAACTGCATCAAAAAAGCAAAGCTGAAACATCACAACTCCACATGCGGCAATAAAGGTGGGAATCAATGGTGGTCTTAAGGTGAGCGGATTAGTCCTGTTGAAAACAGATGTGAGGATAAGCAGGGCAGGTCCTCCGATAATGAGTCGTAAACAGCCAATTGCCGAAGATGAGATACCCTCTGGTGCCAATGCCTGTGATGTACCTGTCGTGCCAAAAAGAACTGCTGAAAAAACAATCAGAACTATTCCCCTGTAAGGCGTGCTCTTAGCTCTACAATTGGCTATAATTCGTCTATAATTTGTTATTTTATAAGGCATATTATCGCTTACATCATTTTTCATTCCACCTTCTCCATTATGTCAGCTCATGTTTTATAAAATCGATAAAAAGTATTGCTAATGGCGATAACGTCCGCTTTCTGTGAGTGGTCAGAAAAAAATGTCGCTTCAGATTCAGCCCATTTACAGAAAGGGCTTTTAATCGTCCCGTATCAATATACTCTTCTACAGCAATTGTGGATATTATCGAGACACCGGCGCCATTTAAAACTCCCTGAATAACAGAAGCGTTGCTGCCAAGCCTTACAGATATGTTAAGCGTGCTATTAAATAGATGGTCAACTGTCGATTTTAAATCAGTCGGAATATTTGAACTACCCATTGACCTTAAGCCATATAGTGCTTTTGATTCAGATATTGCTTTTATAATTGAATCCCATGTACCGGATCCCTTTTCTCTTCCAATAAATGGCTCTCTTAACAAACTCTCAATATTTATGCTGGTTTTGTCTGCCCAGGGGTGAGATGATGGCACAATCAGCATCATTTCATCATCAATGAGCCGCTCCTGTTTTAGCAGTTCGTTATCTCCACCCCGCTTGGCTTCTGCTCCAACAATACCAATCTCTACCTCACCGTTAAGTATGGCCTCTGTTATTTCTGATGTGTCACCTGTCATCACAGAGAGTGAAATATCAGGATATTTTCTGGTAAATCTGCCGATTATTTTTGGAATGATATAGGTTGAAGGAATAGAGCTGCCACCAACTGTCAGATTACCACGGGCATTGCCTATGAACATTGAAATCGACTCCTCTGTCCTATCTTTTAGCGACAGAAGCTGTTTTGCATAACTATAGAGTATATCTCCAGCTTTTGTGGGGAGTGCTTCTTTTCCAAGCCGATCAATCAAACGGCATTTAAAGTAATCTTCAAGCTCTTTAATATGGCTGCTGACAGTTGGCTGGGAGAGAAAAATTGCCTCTCCTGCCCTGGAAAAGCTCTTCTGATCAACAACGCTTACAAACACTTTGAGTTGCCATAAATCCATCTACGGATTATCTCCCATGCCAAGTTGAATAAAAAATAGCCACCGATAACGGTATGTATCTAAGCTGACACAAAATATAACTATTTATCCATGAGAAGGGGAAATTTCTCTTTCATTTTACATTTGACTGGATGAGGAGCCATACCTGAAATATCCCCACCAAATCGTGCAACCTCCTTGATGATTGAAGAGCTTATGAATATCCACCTCAAGCCGGTCATAAGAAAGATGGTCTGAACATCACGACTTAGACGACGGTTCATAAGTGCCATCTGAAACTCATTCTCAAAGTCAGACATAGCCCTCATTCCCCGTATAATTGCAACCGCATTTTTCTGTCGGGCATAATCGACAAGCAGTCCTCCAAATGAATCTACAATTATATTATCCTTACTGGAGTGGGTTATAAAACTCTTCCGGATCATATCAAGCCTCTCCTCCACAGAAAACAGTGCATTTTTTGAGGGGTTATAAAGAACGGCTACGATTATTTTGTCAAAAATTTTGACTCCCCTTTCAATGATATCTACATGTCCGTTGGTAAGAGGATCAAAAGATCCCGGATAAATTGCAATACGAGCTTTGTTCTCTATCATCTTCGTTCCTTCAAATAAATTAACATCTTAGTTTTAAAAATGAAACAAGGGTCTTTCCGTATTGTCTTTGATCCTGAATGTCAACCATTTGAAGGTCATCTGGAATCTTTTCTTTAAAAGAGTGCTCTACAATCATCAAGGAATCTTCACCAACATAGTGTAACAGGGCACTGTTTTTAAGAGTTTTTTCCACAAATCCCATTTCATAAGGCGGATCTAAAAAAATAAGGTTAAAAGGGCATAATAGTTGCTTGTGATTATCAACCTGGTTTATTCCTGTATGAACCTGTTTTGATATTATATTTTCTGGCAGGTTCAATTTCAGGGCATCATATTGCAATACCACAGCGTTGCTTGTAAATTTGCAAAGTTCAATATTATTACGAATAACAGAGCATGAGTCTCTTGAAATATCAACAAACAGAGTCATGCTGGCGCCTCTGCTCAGACACTCAAGTCCAAATGCACCAGTGCCGGCAAATAGATCCAGCACATCTGCACCATAAACACTCTGTGCTATAATATTAAAGATAGACTCCCTCACCCTGTCTGATGTTGGTCTGATACTCATCCCTTTGAGTGTGGCAAGTTTTCTGCCTCTGCATGTTCCGCTTATTATTCTCATAGGGTTTAGAATCTGCCCGATCTTTCAATCAAACTTTTATTGCCCTGCATACGGGCAATTATACCGGTAATGTAAAATGGTGCTACACCTATCTGTTCCGCCACAAGTTCAATATCTCCATCTGCCCGCTTTATCTTCTCTTTGAGGAACTCTCGTTCAAACTCTCTTTTTGCATCTTCCAGCTTCTCAATGGCAAAGAGGTTGCGATACTCCAGCCGGTTGGGTGTCCCATAATTTTTGTTCTCTATATTTCCTGCAATCTTATCGTTATTTAGCTTATGCTCCCTATCTACCTTCTGACTGGTATTGCCCTTCTGCTCCCTATCTATAATATTGCATTTGTTGATTGTATGGGTGATATCCAAATTATGGTTTGTATTATAGGGCATGGGAATATCATCTAATGTAATCGTATCCCCATGAACCATTATGGAGAGCCGTTCAACAAGATTTTTAAGCTCTCTGACATTGCCAGGCCACTCATGTTCCATCAAAAGTTGCAGTGCATCAGGTTCAATCTTTTTAGGGTTACGGTTACCGCTGCCTGATGCAGACAAGGCAAGGAAAATATTGACAAGCAGGGGAATGTCCTCTTTTCTCTCTCTTAGGGCAGGCACTGTAACTGGTATCACATTGAGTCTGTAGAAGAGATCCTCCCTGAAATTGCCAAGACCTATCTCATGTGCAAGGTCTTTATTTGTCGCTGCAATAACCCTTACATCAACATGAAGAGTTCGACCCCCACCTAAACGCTGGAATGTTTTGGATTCAATTGCCCTTAATATTTTTGCCTGTGTTTTCAGGTTCATATCCCCGATTTCGTCCAGAAAGAGTGTACCACCGGATGCAAGCTCGAACTTGCCCTTATTCTTGGCAACAGCTTCAGGGAATGCACCCTTCTCATGTCCAAAAAGTTCACTGTCAATGTGCTCTTCAGGAATTGCGGCACAGTTGACAATAATAAACGGCTCTTCCGGTCTTTTGCTCAACTGATGAATATTTTTTGCCACAAGTTCTTTTCCAGTGCCATTCTCTCCTGTGAGAAGAATCGGAGCATCAGACGGGGCAGCACTCATGATTTTAAGATTAAGCTCCTGAACCGCCTTGCTATGTCCGTTAATAGAGTGCTTTTCAATGGCTTTTTTCCTTAAATATCGATTCTCCTCTTCAAGTTTGCGGAAATTAAGGGCGTTGTTGATGGTCACAATTACCCTGTCAATTGAAAGGGGTTTTTCAAGAAAGTCAAATGCACCAGACTTTGTGGCATCTACCGCAGCTTCAATCGTTCCATGTCCTGTAATCATAATTACCGGAAGATTCGAGTACTCTTTCTTTATCTCCTTCAATGTCTCAATTCCATCCATACCAGGCATCCAGATATCAAGAAGCACAATATCAGGCGAGAGGGTCTCTATCTTTTTTAACGCATCATACCCGTTAAAGGCATGGAACACCTCAAAACCATCATCAGAGAGTATCCCCTCAAGAGACTCTATAATAGACTGGTTATCATCAACTATCAGCACTGCTGGAAACATGAAACCATCCTGTTGTGAACTGGTCTGAATTTTAATTTTTGCTCTGCTCGCCACTCCATGGTTATCCCCCAAACAAATCCGTTATAATCTGCTAAAAACTTTGATGCTCCCTACGCTCAATAATCTCCTGCTGATGATCCAGATCAAGATCAACAAAATAGTCGCTGTAACCTGCCACTCTTACCAAAAGATTACGGTAGTCATCCGGAAACTGCTGTGCTTTTTTAAGTGTCTGTGTATCTACAACATTGAACTGAATATGGTGACCGTTGAGCTTGAAGTAGGTTCTGATTAGAGCTGCAAGTTTATCAATATCCTCCTCGTTTTTGAGAATATCGGGTAAAAACCGCTGGTTAAGGAGCGTGCCACCAGATTTGAACTGATCCATCTTGCTCAACGACTTTATAACCGCAGTCGGTCCATGACGATCAGCACCGTGTGATGGTGAAGTTCCGTCAGATTCGGGAAGTCCGGCAAGTCGTCCGTTTGCAGATGCTCCAAGCAGCTTCCCAAAATAGACATGACAGGTAGTTGATAGCATGTTCAGATGATAGACAGTGCCTTTGGTATTTGCCTTTCCGTCAATTGTGTCAAACAGGGATGCATAGACCTGCCGCATTATATCATCTGCATAGTCATCGTCATTGCCAAAAAACGGGGTCATGTTCCAGAGCCTCATCCGTAAAGGTTCATCGCCCTGAAAGTTGTTTGCAAGAGCACTCAGAAGCCTCTCCATTGTTATTTTTTGTATTTTTGGTGTCTGGGTTGTCTTGGCATATCTTCTGGTTGAGCTGGCTTCACTTTGCAACGGGTCAGACCCATCTCCAAAAACATGCTTTTTGATGGCGGACAGGCTGTCTGTGATAGTGCCAATTCCGCAGCACTGAATATAGTTGGTGTTGTATCTTGGTCCGCTGTTGTAGTAGTCCCTGCCTTTTTTTATACAGTCACGAATTACCACAGATAAAAACGGAGCTGGCGAATAGAGTGCAAACATACGCTCAATATAGTTGTTTACCCTGATTTTAAGATCAACAATATATTTAAGTTGCTGGATAAAAGCATCATAAAGCTCATCATAACTCTTGAAGTCGCGTGGATCACCTGTCTTTGGTCCTATCTGCTTTTTGCCAACCGGATCAAATCCATTGTTGAGTGCGAGTTCCAGTATTTTTGGCACATTAAGGTATCCGGTCAGGATATATGCCTCCTTTCCAAATGCACCGGTCTCAATGCAGCCAGAACATCCACCTTCGCGGGCATCTTCAATTGTCTTGCCAGCCCTTACCTGTTCCATGATTACAGTATCAGCATTGAACACAGATGGATAGCCATAACCGTTACGAATCACGCGACAGGCAGCCTTGAGAAACCGCTGGGGCGTTCTTTCGCTTATCTGGACATTGCTTTGAGGCTGAAGGAGTTTCAGTTCATCAATTATTTCAAGAATAATATAGGAAAGCTCATTTGAGCCGTCAGAGCCGTCACGTTTTAACCCTCCAAGGTTGATATTTGTAAAATCGTTGTATGTACCGCTCTCTTTGGCAGTAACTCCAACTTTTGATGGTGCAGGGTGGTTGTTAACCTTGATCCAGAGGCAACTTATAAGCTCTTTTGCCCTCTCACGGTCAATGCTACCCTGTTCAAGCTCATGAACGTAAAATGGATAGAGGTGTTGATCAATATGTCCTGGACTCATGGCATCCCAGCCGTTAAGCTCTGTAATCGTCCCAAGGTGAACAAACCAGTACATCTGGATCGCCTCCCACAGATTTTCAGGTCTATGGGCAGGGACTTTACGGCACACCTGTGCAATTTTTAGCAGCTCCTCAACTCTTCTACAAGTTTGTTTTATATTTTGATCTTTTGCAGTCTCTATATTCTGATTGCCATTTGGTTTTAGAGCCAAAGCTGACTTGAGTTCATTTGCCATCTTTTGAGCAAGTTGTTCGGCAACATCTGCATGTCTTTGAGCAAATATGATCACAGCGTCACAGGATATATCCATGGCTTTAAGCTCTTCAGCCTTATCAAGTGCTGACGGATCATTGAGATAGTCTAAACGTGCAAGATGCTCTGCGATCTCCTGTTTAAAATCGACCATACCCTTTTCGTAAATTATACCATCAAGTGTCGTGTGACCAGGTGCCCGCTGCTCCATAAATTCAGTGAAAAGCCCTGCCTGATATGCCTCTTTCCACTCTGTCGGAACATGCTCAAATATTCTGTCCCGCATGGTACGCCCTCGCCAGTAGGGGATGATCTCTTTTTCATATTTGCTGATATCCTCATGTTCAACCCTGAACGGTGTCATGAGGCGGCTGTTGAGTATTTGAAGATCCTCGACAGAGTGGCAGTTAAGCTCTGGAAATGTTGATGTGGCTTTGGGAAAAGGTCCCCGTTCCCCTACAATCAGCTCATCTTCACCAATATAAATTTCTTTTTTTTCACACAGATTTTTGAAGTTGAGTGCCCTCAATACCGGTATGGAGTATTTTCCATAGTTTTCTTTATAAAACTGGGTAGTTAAGAGTGCCCGTTCAATTGAAATTGACGGAACGGCATTAAAGCTCTCCTCTCTTAATTTGTCTATTCGCCTGTTCATTAATATTGTTCTCCATTTACCCTATACTGACAGTCAATCCAAAAGTTTCCAGTGATCTTTCTACCTTGTTAATCTGCTCCTGAGTCGGTGGCAATATCTTTTGTAGCTTGTAATCAATGCCAAATTTACAATATTTTGACTGTTGAAAATCGTGATATGGCAGCAGATTAACCTCTTGAATGGCACTGGATGAACCTGATGCCTCACCAGATGAAATCTCTGTTTCATCAATTAAACCTGCAATAAAATGACCAGTTGCATCAATGTTGGCAACATCGTCATTGATACCAGGAATCAATGGGATACGTAATATTATCCCTTTTTTTATTTTGTCAGGTTTTTCTGCCCCTCTTGCACTTATATTTTTACCTCTCTGTGCTATCAGTATCGCGAGCATTTTAAGATTTTCAAGAATAATTTTATTGGAAACGCCTGTATAAAATTTATGCTTTTCATCGTCCATGAGTTTGAGATCAAATAAAAAGAGATCTGCAAATTCTGCCACCTGTTTAACAACAGTCCATGCTCCAAACCCTGTTGTATCAACAGCCGTATGAATCTCAAGATTTTTGCATCCTTTTAGAATTTCAACAAGCGACCTCCACTGCATCAAAGGTTCACCTCCTGAAAAGGTAACTCCACCGCCAGAAGTTTCATAAAAAGGGATATCTTTCTCAATTATATTCAAAATACTATTTACATTGTAACTTTCCCCTACCCGCTCTCTTGCATTTGCAGGACATATATCTGCACAGGTAAAAAAAGAGCACTCATCGCATGGATTGTAATCGTCATTGTCAGCATAAATGCCATCAGGTTTCACAGATAGGGCTTTATTTGGGCATATCTCAACGCATCCCATACAGCCAATACACTTTTTTCTATTGTAAACTACCTGTGGAGATGAGTTGATCCCTTCTGGATTATGGCACCATAAGCAGGATAGAGGGCATCCTTTAAAAAAAACAGTGGTACGGATGCCTGGTCCATCATGTATGGCATACTTTTTAACATCAAAAACAGTACATTTAGTATTGTTTAGCATATTTATACAGGAAACTATAGATGGAGG